>JAHDHW010000213.1 GCA_020631105.1 Saprospiraceae bacterium
TTAGTTAGTGGGTTTACTCTTTAATCTTATACCCTTTTGATTTGGCTTGCTTGCGTACAGATCGAATAACTGATTCTTGCAAAGAAGATTCCTCGGCACTTGTCTTTTGTTCTTTTTTATATTTTACTCGCTGATCATTCAAGCGCTGAATCTCTTGTTGAATATCACTACGGCGCTGCGCAACTTCCCGGATATGGGCCTCCAACTGTTCCACGGATAGTGCTTGAAGCGTATCCGCAAGTATATTATTAGGCGCCGAAAGAACCTTAGGATTGGATTCATAAGCATCCACAAGATCCCATTCCGTAGCTTTATATTTTTTGCTACTCTTATAAGCCGCACGATCAGCAAAATTGGCGGAACTATAACTGTTTGCATTCAAGTCTTGTCTGGCTTGGTTTTCTTTCTTTGCTTTACCTTGTTGCCCATATGGAATATAAGTATCATTAAGTTTTTGATTCAACTTATTGATTTCATCATCATAAGGAGTCTGGATGTAGACCGTCTCCTGATTATGATTAATATGTAAGTATTCTCCGCTACCACACTGAGCACCAGCTTGCCAATACTGACGAATCCCGGCATTATAATCTCCACAAAAGATTGTATTGATTACGACATCTCTTTCGCTAGCCATATTACAGGCAGTTTGATAGCTGACCGGCCCCTGGGTAAATGGTTCATTCCCTGCAATATAGATCATCCGCATTCCGTCTGTACTCTGCCATTTAAGCTCTTCCAAAGCAGCTTTGATAATTGTACCACAGTATTCTTCCCCACCATTTGTGGAGAGGGCAAAAAGTTTCTCGGAGATCAAATCCATATCCGCCGTAAAAGGGGTAAGTTGATTGATCTGATTTCGTTGAGTTGCTTTCTGAGGATTTCCATATTCATACAAAGCAATTTCTATTGCTGTTTCTTCGCCATCTTTTTCGGTACGGGCCAGTGTGTTTAAAATATTCCAGAGTTGTGATTTTGCCTGCTCAAGCAAACCCTCCATTGATCCACTGGTATCCAGCAGTAATGCTACCTGAATTTTATTTTCCCTGGCAGCGGAATTCGCATCAGCGGTCGTAGCAACCTCAGAGGTCTTAAAAAAGTAAGTCAAAGGAAGTATCGAAGCAAAGCTAAAAAGTAGAGGAACACAATAACGTAAAAGCATAATTTGATTTGTTTTGAGTGAGAAAATTTAGTTAGTGGGTGAATCGGTTAGTGGGTTAGTGGGTTAGTGGGTGTATAATTTGATGGTATAAAGCTCGATCGAAAAAACAGCAAATAAAACCTAGACTTGGAGAGCGATCTGATTGACTGGGTAAAGGAGAGCATCAACTTGGTAAAAGGGCCTTTTTGAGGAAATTTTGAAAGAAACTGATTGTAAAAACTATCGTACCTTTAGTTATATGAAGTATAGGTTTCAAATATTCCTAATGGCAGTATGCTTGTTGCTGAGTGGACAAGTAATCGGTCAAAAGCCAAAATCAAAAAGCTATTCCAAAAGCAGGCAAGTAGACCCTACTCAGCTTCTAGAGGACGCTAGGAGGATTATGGCGCAGGACCCTACTACCGCCATCAGGCTAGTAGAGGAAGCGATTAGTAGTACCCGGCGCAAAAAGAAACGGGACCTTGCATTGGAGTATGAGGCCTATCTTTTACTGGGTAACATCTATGAACAAATTGAACAGTTTGAATTAGCCATACAACGTTATGAGCAGGCCGCCGAAACCTTAGGTAAAAAAGAAATGCGCCGAAAAGCACCAATAGAACTATCTCTTGGCCGCTGCCTACTCGCACTTGGTCAACTTGAAGAAGCAGAGCAACGATTTAATAGTTGCTTGCAAATCACAAACGATCAGGCTTTAAGAATTAGTTGCCTGGAGGGAATTGCGGACATTCAACTTCAAAAAGAAAACGCTAAGCAAACTGTACTCTTCCTGGACTCTATCGAAAACAACTACCCGCTTGACAGTCTGGGAAAAGCCCGAAATGAAGCTAGACGGTCACAGGTATACTTACAACAAAATCGATATAGTGAAGCTTCTGAGTCTTTTAAAAATTCTTTGAACACGCTTCCTAAAAATCAAGAAATAAAGGAGAGTGATTATGCCCCGATCCAACAAGCACAAAAAGAAATCCTCGATTACAGCGGCAGTTCTAATGCAGACAAAATCGAAGCTCAATCTAATGTCAACCTCAACTTTTCGAGAATAGATAATTCGGATGAAAAACAAGTCATTGAGAATCTGAAAATCGCAGACCTCTACGAAAAAGATGAAAATTTTCTGGAGGCCGAAAAATTTGTAGCAGTCTCAAAGACTTTAATTAATCCAGGAACCAAAGCGGCTGTTGCCGCGGAAGTGTACAAAAAATCGGCTGACCTTAATCAAAGAAGAGGGGAAGTAGAAGCCGCACTAGACGACCTCGAAAAATACATTGTCGCTAAAGAGCAAGCCATCCAGGATGAAGAGCTTGCCTTACGTACGCAAGTAGAAATCGTCAAAGGGCAAAAACAGATTGATATCCAACAAAGAGATTATGATCTGGAAGAAAAGGACCGGGCGCTATTAGCTTCCCAGTTAAGAACACAGCAGATTATTATAGGGCTTTTATGCTTTGTCCTCTTAGGCTCTTTAATCTATTTTTATTTTCTCTATAAAAGTATTCAGGGCAAACGAAAAGCAAACCAACTACTCCTGCTCAAGTCTTTACGCACCCAAATGAACCCGCACTTCATCTTTAATGCGCTCAACTCTGTCAATAATTTCATTGCCAAAAATGATGAAAAAGCAGCCAATAAATTCTTAGCAGAATTCTCTCGTTTGATGCGTAAAGTATTGGATTACTCTCAACAAGACTTCATCTCTTTTGAAGAAGAGATGGAACTCAATCAACTCTATTTAAAACTTGAACAATATCGTTTTCGCGATAAATTCGAATATACTTTTGAGAATGAAGTTTCTGCCAACAGACAACACATCGAAGTCCCTCCAATGCTTATCCAACCCTTTATTGAAAATGCGGTATGGCATGGACTACGTTACAAAACAAGCCCCGGAAAATTAGATGTTCGGGTAACGGAAGCCAAGCAACAATTATTAATCACCATAAAAGATAATGGTATTGGTCGAGCAAAATCCAAAGCATTAAAAACGGCCAATCAAAAAAAATACAATAGCACCGGACTAGACAATGTCAATAAGCGCATTGAACTAATCAATAGCATCTATGAAAAAAACTACCGTATTGAAGTGAATGATGCCTATCCAAACACGGAAGATATTGGCACCGTAGTGCATATCACGATTCCTCTTAACGCCAAAAACATTTAATTAAAAATGATTAACGCTATTCTAGTAGACGATGAACAAGATAGCCGAGAGACCTTGGCCAGTTACCTGGGCAAGTACTGCCCTCAGGTAAAGCTACTAACATCCTGTAGTGACATCATCGAAGCTAAAGCAGCTATTTTAAAGCATGATCCGGACTTGGTGTTTCTTGACATCGAAATGCCCAGAGGTAATGCCTTTGACCTTTTAGAACAATGGGGAGAAGTAAATTTTGAAATTATTTTCATTACTGCTTTTAGCCAATATGCAATACAGGCCTTTAACCTTAGTGCCGCGCACTATTTACTCAAACCAATTGATATCGAAGAACTGGAAAAAGCGGTAGCCACCGTTGAAGAGCTCCTTAGTCAAAAACAAAAAATCAGCCATGCAAATATTCTCATTGAAAACATGGCAGCCATACACAATCAAAATCGCAAACTAGTTCTCCCTCTGCTCGAAGGCTTTGATGTCGTAAAAATGTCTGAGGTTTTATACTGCGAAGCAGAAGATAACTTCACTTGCTTCCATTTCACCAATGGTAACAAGTCTCTGATCTGTCGTAGTCTCAAATTTTATGAGAATGCGCTCTCCCCTTTTGGCTTTTGCCGAATCCATCGATCCCATTTAATCAACCTCGAATATGTTCGTCGGTTTAACAAGGGTAAGGGCGGATCGGTTGTTTTAGAAAACGGAAAGGAACTGATCGTATCCAGCAACAAAAAGAAAACTTTAATCGACCGAATTACCAAAGGGTAAAAGTTAAAGACATAAGTAACAACATCTATCAATAAACTATACGCTAGCTTCATTAAAAAACATATTCCCCCTCAAATCGTCCTACAATATAGACTCTCATAAATTACTCAAAACACCTTTATCCGTGACATGATTAAATGGCACACTGTTTGTCTTTTCTAAAACATCAACTATACTTTTTAGTTACTCCTACACCTTCTAAAAAGGTTCTCTCTGTACTAGTCTATTCAAAGCCAATTTTATAATTAATTGATGCATATCAATTATCATTACTCAGTACATAAACACATTTAAAATGAGAATTATTTCCCTCTCCTTATTACTTCTTTCATGCTGTATAAGCAACTATCTTAATGCTCAATGTGACTTAGACTTTGGTTCCGGAGCAGTTCCTTTACAGTTTACCTTTGCAACACAAAGTGGTTCCGACATTGTCAACGGAGCAAGCAGTGGATCCTTTGAAAGCAGTACGCAAAGCTTTGATATATTTGATGAAACTACTAACAACTGTACTACTACAGGAGGACTTGATGATATTACATTTCAATTCGAAATGATCCATGCTTTCGACCATTATAGTCCAGATAGCATCATTGATGCTTATGCAGGTTCAACTCATGATGTCACACAAACTTCTTCAGGACTTCGCGGCGTCATTCCTTTAGGCAATTCGGGAACGAATGAAACCTCGCCAGGAGACGTAAGGGGGTATAAAATTACTGTAACCTTTGCCAATCATGTAAATATCCTCGCACAAGATTTCAGTGTAAATCTAACCAGCGTTAATACTGCAGGCACAGCTCACGAATCCTGTGCACTCATCTTTCTGGATGAAACTAATAGCCCTTATGGTACGGCTACTTATGACGGATATTACACCGCCGGTGGTCCCTCAAATGATAACACATGCACGGCACCTGCTATTCGTACTAACTCTTGGTCAACCAGTGCTACAGGTGCTTACACTGCTTCCAGTACTGTTACTGTAACTGGCAGCCCTGATGCATGCACAGCAATATCAAACTCAAACGGAGCGAACAACAGCGGTAATGTCAGCCCGGTTACTGATGCAGGTCTAAATCCTACTGATCCAATAGGCGGTTTTGTTTTTACAGTATATCTGGAAGATATAGCAGCAGGCGCGTATGCTACTGCCAATACCACTACAAGTACTTCCTTTACCAGCACCTTAAACGGAATCAACATTGCATCTGTAGCGCTACCTGTTGAGCTTACCCAGTTCAACGCTAAAGTTGCAGAAGGAAAAGTAGCCCTGGACTGGACAACTATTTCTGAAAACAACAGTGACTATTTTGAAGTACAATGGAGTAATGATGGTCGAATCTTTACATCTATAGGAGAAGTTCCGGCAGCTGGCTACTCGTCCTCTATCCGTAATTATAATTTTTCACATAACACCCCTTCTAATGGTCAAAATTACTATCGGTTGAAGCAAGTAGACTTGGATGACAGATCGGCTTTATCACCTGTTGCAACAGCAGAAATATCTACTACTAGTACAAAATTATATCCTAGCCTATGTAAAGACTTTATTAGAATTAACTCAGCTAGCAATATTTCAGAGATTTTAATCTTTGACTCGAGAGGTGCATTAATCCATCAACAAGCAGGAAATCCAGAGATTGAAATCAATACTTCGCAGTGGCCAACTGGCAATTATCTCGCACAAATACGAGGGGCACAAACTTTTGAAGTTTTAAGATTCACAAAACTATAGAATCATTCTCCTGCTAACCACTAAAGTATACATAAGCCACTACAATCAATACACAGACAACAACCGACCAAGCTACATCACTAGTGGTGTAGCTTGCTTTGGTTTCTGCTTTCTGAGCCTCCGTTACCGTCCCGAAGGTTAATCCTTCTATAGATTTATATGAAGGTGCTTCGCTGGCATAACTTACGCCGACCATTACCGCTGCGCTCACCAAAAAGATCAACAAGCTATAGTACTGGAAGAATATATTATTAACGATCCAAAAGAAAGAATTCGGTTCATAGCTATGCCCTGACAAGGTTACCGGAGTATCTATCGCCAGTCGAAACAAGCCCATTGCAAATCCAATCCCCAAGGCCCAAAGACAACCTTTGGCATTCATCCGCTTAAAGAAAATCCCAAAGAAAAAGACGACAAATATCGGCGGCGCTAAATAGCCCTGTACACTTTGCAGATAATCATACAAACCTCGACTTCCTTGAATCACCGGAATCCATAACAAACCAATCAAAACCATAACCACTGTTGCTAAGCGTCCAATCCTTACCAGGTTGGCCTCAGAAGTGTTCGGCCGAAACTTCGAGTAAAAGTCCATGGTAAACAAAGTCGAGGAAGCATTAAACACTCCCGCCAAAGAACTCATCAATGCTGCTAACAAGCCCGCAACGACTAAGCCCCGAATGCCTGCCGGTAACACTGACGCCACCAAAAGCGGAAAGGCTTGTTGAGCATTTGCAGAGACTACGTTTCCTTCACTATCTAAAAGTGCCTCACTAATCGATGGCATTTTTCCACTGGCTGCCAAGGCAAAACAAATCATCCCGGGAATGATAAAAATAAACACCGGCAAAAGTTTTAGCAGAGAAGCCGCAATTGTGCCTCGTCGAGCTTCTGTTAAGTCTGCTGCTGCCAAAGTTCGCTGAACAATATATTGATCTGTACACCAATACCATAATCCAATAATTGGTGCACACAAGAGCATTCCAAGCCAAGGATAATTAGAATTAAAATACCAGGCCATTTGCGTTTCCGTTTTTATTGGCGCCCAGGTGCCTTCCATACCTGCGGGCACCATTGGTTTCCAAAGATTGAACATCTCCGTTCCACAGATTCGTCGTAATTCATCCCAACCTCCCAATGCATCCAATCCATACCAGGTGACCAAAACAGCCCCAAGGATTAAGATCACCGTTTGGATCGCTTCGGTATAGGCTACCGCTCGTAATCCTCCGAGAATGGTGTAAGTCCCGGTAAGAATAATGACAAGAATGGATCCTAGCCAAAAGCTATCCAGCCCCATAAAATTAACATCCGGTAATAACACCCCAAAGACAATACCTCCGGCGAAAATTCCAACAGCTACCTTAGTTAACACGTAGGCTACGAGTGAAATCAGCGATAACACCCAGCGAGCAGTAGGAGAAAAACGGCGCTCCAAAAACTCAGGCATCGTAAACACCTTTGACCGCATATAAAAAGGGGCAAGCACCCAACCCAAAACTAATAAACACCAAGCGTGTAATTCATAATGTGCCAGCGCTACTCCATCGGTTGCTCCTGATCCAGCCAGACCAACTAAGTGCTCTGATCCAATATTCGAGGCAAATATCGACGCTCCTACTACGAACCAGCCCAGGTTACGCCCCCCAAGAAAATATTCTTCTGAAGTATTATTTTTTTGTCGGATCACCCACCAGGCGATTCCAAGAATGAGCGTAAAGTAGCCGAGGATGACTACCCAGTCGATAGTGGCTAAAACTTTCATAGGTTTCGTTTTGTTTTGAAGAAAATCAAGATAGGAAAAAATCAATAAAAGATATGAGTCTAATCAAAAAAGGAAAAGAGGTCATTAACACCTGGAACCAAAAAGATTTGTCCGCATTGGCAGCACTTTACGGAGAACACATCCCCTTTTTTGACCCATTACTGAACAAAGCAATCAAAGGAAAAGAAATCATCCATTATGCAAAGAGCATCTATGAAGCATTCCCTGATCTTGAATTTGTAATCGATCATATAGCCGAAGGAGAGCAGGTAGTCATGGTTCAATGGAGACAATGTGGCGTAAATTCCGGCCCCGTACTCGGCAAACCGGCAACGAATCGTTACATCGAAATTCCTGCCGTAAGTGTCTTAAATTTTAAGGATGGAAATCTAATCGCTCATCGCGACTTTTGGGATATGAAACAATTGGCTAAGGACTTATTTAAGTAGTG
>JAHDHW010000214.1 GCA_020631105.1 Saprospiraceae bacterium
TTGGAAGAGTCTGATAGTCAGCCAGCATTCAACTGGCGGGCCAGCATTCAAGAGATGCTCTAACCAGCCTTGTCCTCTAATTTTAAGATTTTCGTCGAGTAATCGCGAATTTCCCGGCAAAGTTGGGCATTACCAATCAGAGACTTTCCATAGCTAGGGATCATATCCTTAAGCCTTTTCTGCCAGGCGTCAGACTTCAATTCTTTGGGAAAACATCGCTTTAGCAAATCCAGCATGATTGAAACAGCAGTAGATGCCCCAGGAGAAGCTCCCAACAAAGCACTTAAAGTATTATCCTCATTAGTGACGATCTCCGTTCCAAACTTCAAAACACCCCCTTCTTTTTTATCCTTTTTTATGATTTGGACCCTTTGTCCAGCGTTAACTAATTCCCAATCTTCAAACTTCGCTTCCGGATAAAACTTCTGTAAGAAAGCGAAGCGTTCTTCCGGAGATTGTAAGACTTGTTTGACCAGGTATTTAGTTAATCCGATATTCTGGACACCTGCGGCCAGTAAAGGCCAGATGTTATGAACTTCTATCGATAATGGAAGGTCAAAGTAAGAACCATTTTTGAGGAATTTTGTGGAGAATCCGGCATAGGGACCAAATAGTAAAGATCGTTCTCCATCCAACATCCTGGTATCCAGGTGAGGTACCGACATTGGAGGATTACCGGTCGCCGCTTTACCATAAACTTTGGCCTCGTGTTTTTGGACAACCTCCGGATTGGTACAACGCAAAAACTGCCCGCTGACGGGGAAACCTCCATATCCTCTGCCTTCCGGAATATCAGATTCCTCTAATAACTTCAGAGCGCCACCTCCAGCTCCGATAAAAACAAAATCACTAAGGACCTTTTTCTCCTCACCGGTCGCCAGGTCTTCTACCTCTATTTTCCATTTTCCATTTTTCTCCCGATCAATATCTTCAACATGATGCCCGAGCAGGAGTTCAACGCCATCACATCCTTTCAGATAATTAATCATTTCTCGAGTAATTAAACCGAAATTTACATCTGTACCGATTGCCATTCGAGTCACCGCAATTTCTTCAGATTTATCCCTGCCATCCATCATCAAGGGAATCCACTTGGCAATCTGACCAAAATCCTCTGAGTATTCCATATCCTCAAACATGGCATAACGCATCAGCATATCATAGCGCTTTTGAAGGAAGCGAATATTTTCTTCACCCCAGACAAAACTCATATGATCTATGTCATTGATAAATGGCATTTTAGAAGCGACTAGTCCTTGCTTGACGAGATAGGCCCAGAACTGTTTTGATTCTTCAAAAGATGAACTGATCTTGAGCGCTTTGCTGATATCTACTGTTCCATCCGGACCTTCCGGGGTATAATTCAACTCGCAGAAAGCAGAGTGTCCGGTTCCTGCATTATTCCAGGCATCAGAGCTTTCGGCTGCTACTTCATTCAGGCGCTCGAAAATAGTAATTCGGGCATCCGGCTGTAACTGTTTGAGTAGGGTTCCTAAAGTAGCGCTCATGATTCCGGCACCGATGAGGGTATAGTGAGGTGTCTTTGGCATAGATTGATGTTTATTCTAAAAAGAAGACAGCTATGCTGTTGTATTGTTCACAAGATAGGTTTTTCCTTTGGTGAGGGGAATTGATTATCTTGTTGATCCAATCTAATACAAAATTTTAAAATTGATATCCGATGCAAAACCTGAGCATTTTTAGAATTTCAATAGTCTTTTTCGTTTGTGCTATCATTGCTGCCTGTGGAGTAGAAGAACAAAAACCAGTAATCGAAGAAGTCAATAAATCAACAGTCGCTTTTGTCTCTAATCCGGTACCGGTACCAGAGCAAGAAGTAAAACCATTAGCAATTGGGGCGAAAGCTCCGGACTTTCGTTTACCTGGGGTTGATGGTAAATACCATAGCTTAAGTGATTATGATGATGCTAAGGTATTAGCAGTGGTTTTTACTTGTAACCATTGTCCGACAGCGCAGGCTTATGAACAACGTCTGAAAGATATCGTCAATGATTATGCGGACAAGTCGGTACAGATGATTGCCATTTCTCCGAATAGCCCACTGGGTCTATTGTACGAAGAACTAGGGTATTCTGACCTGGGAGATTCTTACGATGACATGAAGATCAGGGCAGAAGAGCATGAATTCAATTTCCCGTATTTATATGATGGGGATGATCAGAAAGTATCCTTGCAGTATGGGCCAGCGGCAACGCCGCATTGCTTCGTATTTGATGAGGAGCGGAAGCTCCGATACATTGGTCGGATTGATGCCAGCGAAAAACCGGGGACAGCGCAGGGCGAAGACCTGCGCGCTGCCATTGATTCCATCCTGGCTGGTACGACCCCAGAGGCATCTTCAACAAAAACTTTTGGCTGTTCGACCAAATGGGGTTGGAAGACAAAAATGAGAACAAAGATTGATAAGGAATGGACCGAAAAGGAAGTCACTCTGGAGCCTATTTCCGTAGATCAGTTGAGAACGGTGATGCAAAACAAAAGCGATAAGTTGCGTTTGATCAATGTATGGGCAACCTGGTGCGGGCCTTGTCGAATTGAATATCCTGACTTTGTGGTTTTGCAAAGAATGTTTGGAGCGCGTGATTTTGAATTTGTTTCGGTGGCTGCCGATCGACCTTCTAAGCAGGAAGAGACTCATGCATTCCTAAGAAATATGCATTCTGTAAATACAAATTATATCGTTAGCAATGAAGATCGCTATGGTCTGATTGAAGCTATTGATCCGGAGTGGGTTGGTGCCATGCCTTATACGATGTTGATTGAGCCGGGAGGAAATGTAGCCTGGCGTTATCAAGGGGAAGTTGACTTTCAGGCACTTAAGAGGATCATTGTTGATCATCCTATGATTGGCCGTGTCTATTAGGCGGTTATGAATCGTCTTTGTGTGCTTTAATGAATTGAGAAGGGGTAAGTTGATGCTTGGTCTTAAAGGCTTTATAAAAAGTAGCTTTACTATTGAATCCACTTTTTTCAGCCAGGGCGGTTATCTTAAACTGCTTATAATTTGGATCAAGCATTATTTTCTCCAGATGCCCGAGGCGGTATTGATTGACAAATTCATAAAAGTTGGACTTATAGTAGCTGTTGAACAATTGTGATAATTCATTGGTATTGATATTACTCAGTTTGGACAAGTCACTCAAGCTTAATTTTTTATCCAGGTAAGGACGTTCCGCTTCCATCAGTCGCTCCAACTGGGTCGCAAGGGTTGCCTGTTGGCTTTTATCCAGTGGTTTGTTACCATATTTCGCTAAATCAAAAAAGGCATGGAATGGAGCCGCTTTGAAAATACGATAGACCAGGATTAGAATGAAAACTAAAAACAAACAAATCAAAATCAATTCGAATAGCTCCACGTATGCTGATCTGATGATCGCATAAATACCGCCAAAGGTGACCAGCGTTGCAAGGAACAAGTAAGCAAACCAGGTCAGTTCTTTATTACTGTCTTCTTCATTATTGGCTCGGATTAAGCGGATACTCTTTCCAATGAATAGGATCCCACTTCCAAAGAAGAGTCCCATCCAAACGTCCAGGAATAATTGTACATCCTGAATCAGTGCCCATAGTCTAATATCAATATTAACGAATCGAAGCATAGCAGCCAATAGAAAATAAAAGGGCACTATAAAGTACGCCAGGTGTTTTGCTCTTAATGTCCACCGGGGTAATAGCAAGCTTTTGCAAAGTAGGTAGAAGAGGGGAGTGATGGCCATCCAGGCTGCAGATCCAATCGGCCCCATTAGGAGATAGAGTTGTTCAAACCTGTTGAGGATGACTACATAATAAATCATAACCATCATCATATTGAATAATAGGAGACTGGTTATTTTTTTGAGGTCGGAGTGAAGTGGTTTTTGGATATTAATCCCAAGTAACAGAATAGCAGCCTGTGCTGCTCCTAATACAAATACAATACTTCCCGGGCTAAATGACATATTCAAAATTATAAGCGTTTGGATGGTCTGTGGACTAATTTATGGCATAATAAGTTCATTTGAGCTTAGATAAACTTCCTTTAACAAGGAAATGGCGCATGTCTTGCGAATTCGGCTTAGCATTGTCAAAAAAAATAAAGACATGAATTCAAAAACATTTACACTCCTCTTATTCCTATTTATCGGTAATTATTTTGTCAATGCTCAGGAAGTCAGTACACTTTTAAATGATCCGGGGCGTCGCTTTGAAGCCATGCACTGGCATGAAGATGGTCGCATCTATAGTATTGATTATTATAATGGCAGGCTTTATCAAATTCAATTGGATGGAACGGTAACTACTCTCCTTAGTGGGTTTACAAATCTTGCTGGTGGAGGATTTGGTGATGATAATTTCTTTTACTTTTCCGATATTTTCTCAGGAAGTATACATCGCTTAAATGAAGATGGTACGGAAACTCAGATCGCGAGTGGAATCAATCAGCCCGTAGGCGTACAAGCGAGTAATGATCCGGATACCTTGTATGTGGCGAGTTACGGGAGTAGCGCTATCTACAAAGTTTCAATTAGTGGTGGAACTGCAACTTTATGGGTAAGTGGCAATGGTTTGTCCGGCCCGGATGGAATGGCTATTCATGAGTCCGGGGATTTGTTGATTGCAAACTTTAATAATAATAAGATTCACCGGGTTACTACGAGTGGAGAAATTAGTCTCTTTGCTACCATTCCGTCGACCGGTTTTATGGGGTATATGACTCGAGCCGGAGAATATGTTTATGTACCTAGCATTGCTGGTAATCGGGTGTATCGGGTGGATATGGCAGGTAATGTTGAAGTATTCGCAGGTACCGGATCAGCGGGGCATGCGGATGGAGTTGCACTGGAAGCTACGTTTACTGATCCTAATGGGATCACGAGTAATGCTGCTGGTGATACCATCCTTGTGGCAGATGAAAATTATTTGCGCTTAATTACCGGGTTTATAACAGTTGCTACCGAAGAAGCAGAATTGCTTGATTTACTGGAAGTTTATCCTAATCCGGTTAAAGATATATTGCAAGTGAAATACAGGCTGAAAACTACCGGAACCTTTAACTGGGAAGTCATCAATACACAAGGAATAGTCCAAAGGCAAGAAAACGTTCATGCTATTGCTCATCAAACTGATAGTCTGCAAATGAATGTAAAAGGACTGGCCGCTGGTTGGTACGTATTGAGATGCTCGAATAAAAATGGAGAAGCCCAGACTTACTCCTTTTTAAAACTTTAATACTGCCTGACTTCTAGCAATATACCAAGAGTGCTCTAATGAAGAACACTCTTGGTTTCCTAAACTACTAAATATCGAAATTGTACATACCCACTTAAGGAGCTATTCTTTCATGCCTAGTTGCGTGTCGTCCATGGCGCGAACGTCATTCATCATACGAATCAATTCCGCCCGGTATCCATTTTTATCTAAACCTTTTGCACCTTCTGCCAGTTTGATCGTCTTGTCATAAGTAGCCTCTTGTTTGAATTCTGAATTACGGAGTAACATTCCAAACTCAGCAACTGCTGCTGACCAACGGAAATTATCAGAGGTCTGTTCCAGGTCAAGATTATGATCAATAATTGGTCTTTCTAAAAGTTGACTTTTATCACCATCCGGCTTTTTGTAGCGAAGCTTGATGGTTAATAGTTCATTTGTTTTCGCAGCGGCGCTTAGCTTCTTTGATTTTTGGTATTTCAATTTGTCGACATCTCCCAGGAATGAACTCTTGACACCAACCGGAATGATTTCATAAATAGCGGTGACGGTATGCCCTGCGCCTAACTCTCCTGCATCTTTTTTGTCATCATTGAAATCCTCATTTTTAAGCATCCGGTTTTCGTAACCGATAAGGCGATAACCTTTTACTTTACTTGGATTAAATTCGAGCTGCAATTTTACATCTTTAGCGATGGTGAAGAGCGTTCCGCCGAATTCGTTCACCAATACTTTTCGAGCTTCACTAATGTTATCGATGTAGGCATGATTACCATTTCCTTTATTGGCTAACTGCTGCATTTTGTTATCCTTGTAGTTGCCGGTTCCAAAACCCATTACCGTTAGGAAGATGTCACTTTCACGTTTTTCTTCAATCAGGCGAACAAGTTCTGCATCACTGCTTGTCCCAACATTGAAGTCTCCATCCGTTGCCAGGATGACCCGATTATTCCCTCCTGCTACAAAATTTTCTTTAGCGATTTGATAAGCTAGATTGATACCTGCTGCACCTGCGGTGGAACCTCCGGCTTTTAAGTTATTGATAGCTGCTTTTATTTTTTGTTTGTTAGCCCCGCTGGTTGAAGGTAATACGGTACCCGCTGCACCCGCATAAACGACGATGGCAACACGATCCTCTTCTCTTAATTGATCTGCCAATAATTTGAAAGAAGATTGTAAAAGCGGAAGTTTGTTATAAGCGCGCATGCTTCCGGAAACATCAATTAAGAATACCAGATTAGAAGGAGGGAGGTCCTCCGTCGCGACTTTTTTTCCTTGCATTCCTACATGCACTAAACGGTGATCACTGTTCCAAGGACATTCTCCAATTTCCGTAAAAACTTCAAAAGGATGTTCTCCTACGGGTTGTGCATAGTCGTAGTCAAAATAGTTGACCATTTCTTCGATGCGTACTGCATCAATCGGCGGCTTCTGACCATTGGTGATGAATCTACGCATGTTGGCATACGACGCGGCATCCACATCGATTGAGAAAGTGGAGAGCGGTTCTTTACTAACTTCCAGGAAACGATTTTCCTGAATCGTACTATAATCTTCGGTATTATAGTTTGGTTCTGGCTCGTAGGTTCTTATCGCACTAATTGAAGGCTGACTTTCTACTGCTGGTGCACTATCATAGGTGCTGATCGCTCGATTCTTCTTAAAGAGTCTCAGCTTTCTACTTCTTCCAGTAACAACTACCTCTTCTAAAATTTGCCCTGCATCTAAGTATACCTTTAGGTCGTTTGTCGCTTTTTTGATTTTAGCGGTTTTAGTTTCGTATCCAGTATAGCTAAATTCAAGGGTAAGTGGGAAAGAACGTGATGTTCTTAATTGGAAATTTCCGTCAAAATCTGTGATAGTTCCTTCTTTAGTTCCTTGGATGACTACGTTGACTCCGATGAGTTTTTCGTTTGTACTCTGATCCATAACTGTCCCCTGAATTAACGTTTCCTGGTTCCAATGGAAGCTGATGAGACTAATCGCAAGAAAGGAGAGTAAGAACAATACTTTGGTTTTCATAATTTCATAATTTTAGTGATGAATAGCCGGAAAGAAAGGCTTTCGAGCTTGTTTCCATCTAATGGATGCAGCAATTAGGCAGAATGCATAAATGCTGATAATTTTTTTTGTTTTAGGGCAGGAAGGGATATTTTACCAATCCGTTTCGTTATCATAAGGGATACAAATTTTATCATACAGATTCCAATGCTTCGAATCTTTCGAAAAAATCCGGATGCACTCACAGATGCAGAACTGATCGAACGCTATAAGCGTAGCGAGGATACGAGCTATCTGGGAGTATTGCTGGAGCGCTATACCGAATTAGTATATGGTGTTTGTATAAAAATATTACAAGACGAAAATGAGGCCCAGGATGCTTTTATGGGTATTTTTGAGAAGCTAATAGTCAAGGCTAAAACACAGGATATCAAGTCCTTTCGTCCCTGGTTACATGTGCTGACTAAGAATCATTGTTTTGAGATCTTGCGTAAACGAAAAAGACAATTAACAGTTTCTTATGAAGATCCATTTGTGCAATCAGAGCCTTTTGAGCATCCCTTTAGTGAGGATTTGTCTTTAGAGCGTGAAAAAGCGCTAAAACAGTGTATTAAAACGCTTAATGAACAACAAAAAGAGTGTATCCGCTTGTTTTACTTTGAAGGGAAATCTTATGTTGAAATCGCTGAAATGAAAGCTGTTGCTTTGGGTAAGATTAGGTCTAATATTCAAAATGGTCGGCGAAATTTGAAGTTGTGTATTGAAAAATTAGAGGGGTAGAGTGGCAGGGTGACAGGGGAGCAGTGTAACAGTGGAGCAGGGGAA
>JAHDHW010000025.1:0-39518 GCA_020631105.1 Saprospiraceae bacterium
TCAGTCATGGAATTTCGGAGGGGGATTAATCAAAGAATAAAAAAATATAAAAAGCATAGGGGGGGACCCCAGAAATTGCATCATAGTATTGAAAAAGGGTTTTAAATATGGATGACAAGTACACTTCTTTAGTTGCAAAGTACCTGTCTGGCGAGATTAACGACCAAGAACGGGAAAAACTGTTCGAGCTGGTGAACAGCTCTGACGAGCATAAGGCGTACTTTGATGAGATCCAAACTCTTTGGGAAGTAAGCGGAGAGATCGAAGATGATCCGATTGAAGTTGATCAGGAAGCGGCCTGGCAAAAAGTTGCCGGGAGAATTAACCCTTCAGAAGATTTGACAAAAGAAAATGGCGCTATCGTTCGAAGTTTCAATTTTGGACAACTCTTACGAATAGCGGCGATTTTTGTGGGACTTGCAACTGCATTTTTACTTTGGAACGAATGGACTGGCGATGCTGTACAAACGCTAGTGTTCCAAACGACGGATGAAGAAAAGCGAGAACTGAAATTGCCAGATGGAAGTATTGTATGGTTGAATGAAAATTCGAAACTACAATATGCTTCTGATTTTTCACCAAGAGTTGTAGAACTGGACGGTGAAGCGTTTTTTGATGTACAACATTTAGATTCAGATGAATCTTTCGAAATCCGAAGCGGAGAGACGATTACCAGAGTATTGGGTACAAGTTTTAACGTGAGAGCTTACCCCGGCGAAACGCAAGTTGAAGTTACCGTTGAATCCGGTAAAGTCGCCTTCGAAAAACAAGCTGCAAAAGAGCAGGTTGAAAAAGTACTTTTGACAGCCGGTGAATCTGGCATTTATAAGAAAGTAGAACAGAATGTAGTCAAACAATCTACAACAATCTCCAACGCTGATGCCTGGAAAAAAGAGGAACTCGTTTTTGAAGATACACCTCTCTCAGAAGTGATTAAAGACCTCGAAAGGTATTTTGATGTTGAAATTGAAGTAGAAAATAACGATATTCTAAGATGTCCTTTTACCGGTGCATACCCCAATCCTAAGATCGATCAATTGGTGGATGTACTTGAGTTTTCACTGGACCTCAATGTAAACCAAAACGAACAAAAGCTCCTGCTTTCCGGAGTAGGCTGCGACTAAAAGCATGCGAAAATCACTTTTCATAATGTGTGCAATGGCGCTTTTGACGCTTAATGCCTTCGGACAATCGGTCCGGATGGATCAACTGGTTTCCTTGAGCTATACGAATGTTCGACTTGGTGATGCACTACAGGATATCAGTAATTCTTTTAATGTACGCTTTACGTATAGCAAGCATTATGTACCTATTGACAAAAGAGTCAATATTCGAGTGATCGAAAAGCCTCTAAGCCGAGCTTTAGATCTCTTATTTGAAACAACGAATGTAGTTTATGCTGCCATAGGAGATCAAATCGTTTTGAAAAAGTCAAAACCTAAACCTCCAATCTCCGAACCTATTTTTGGATCTAATGATTTTCCGCGTCGGGCAATGGAGCAGGATGAAACGCTGACTGCTTCTAATCGGGTTGAAATCGAAGAATTGCCTGCTTTGGAGAAATATAACCTGGATTGGCAAAAAGTAATTTCTGAAAATCAAAAAGAAGAGGTCTTTGACCCTAATGAATATTATACAGAAACGACCTTACCAGAACCAGAAGAATCTCTAAGTGCTCAGGTGACGATAGTTCCTAATCTTGGAACGAATATGGACGATGCGAATTCCCGGACCAATCATATTTCGATAAATATTTTGGGGGGAGAAAATGGAGGAGTGGACGGAGTAGAGATTGGTGGTTTGTTTAATAAAGTCGCTAATGATGTTAATGGTGTACAGATCGCCGGACTCTTTAATACGGTCGGTGGAGATGTAGGACCGAGCAGACTAATCACCGGAGAAGAAAAAAAATCCTTTGGGGTACAAGTAGCTGGTTTGGTCAATAGCGCAGATAATGCGAACGCCGTTCAGGTGGGGGGATTAGTCAACAAAAACAAAGGAACCTTTAGAGGCGTACAGGTCGCTGGTCTTTGGAATACAGTTGGGATGGGCGGAGAAGGTGTACAGATGGCCGGATTGTTTAATGCAAATGGAGGAGATGCCGGAGTTCAGGTATCAGGAATTATGAATATCGCGGACGATGTAGACGGAGCCCAACTAAGCGGTATTTTCAATAGAGCCAAAAACGTGAATGGAACACAAATGGGACTTATCAATGTTTGTGATTCGATTACCGGACCGACAATTGGCTTGTTAAACTTTGTTAGAAAAGGGTATAACCAAATTGAAATCGGAGCGACGGAAACAATGCATGCGCAAATGGCATTGCGACTAGGAAGCTATAACTTTTATAACATCTTTCAGTTTGGGGCTAAGTTCAAAACGTTGAACGATTACAGTTTTGGATATGGTTTCGGGGTTAATATTCCCTGGAGTAATCCGAGCTGGCAATGGAATGTAGAACTTGTGGGATCTTATGTTGTGGAGGAGGAGGAATGGCAGGACAATGGAGGCATGGTCGGGACCTTCCGTTGGACCGCAGAGTATAAAATGAGTAATCGGTGGAGTTTATATTTTGGACCAACTGCAAATGTATTTGTGGCTAATTTGAGTAAAGAGGATATTGAAGCCGGAGTGGAAAGCGACTTCCCGAGATATACTATGTTTGATAACCTGAATGATGGTAATAATACGGTTGATACTAAACTTTGGTTTGGCTTTAGAGCAGGGATAAGATTCGGACGAAATCATAAATAAGAAAATAGAAGCATCCTTTTTTAGGAAGCTACACTTTATAAAGCTATGAAATAACAAGCTGTATGCTAGCCATTTCGGCAGCATACCTTAGCATAAATAATTTTTAAAGACTCCTTTAACTATAAGCGGTATCGCTTATGGGCTGGGATTGGTTTGAATTCAAAAAAATATTAACGATGAAGAATTTAATTTTAGTTTTAGTGACTTTGTGTTGTGCAACTGTAATCCTGGAGGCTCAACGAACAGAAACATTATTTGGTCGTGCCCGAACTATTGGAGCATTTGGTGGACCGATAGTAGAATATCATTATACGGATGGCGATGTGGATGTCATGGGCGGCGGCGGTGGCGCCTTAATCATAAATAACTTTTTCATAGGTGGCTATGGTGTAGGCAGTGCTCCATCCAGTGTTTTCGATATTCCGGATATTCGAAGTCTGGAGCTGGCACACGGTGGACTATGGCTCGGAGGTACCTATAAAAAACACAACCTTATCCATTTCTTTTCAAGTGTCAAATTAGGTTGGGGGGCAGTCGGGATTGAATTTGACGATGATGACTTTGACTATGTGGATGATGTGTATGTCATTCAGCCAGAGGCAGGTTTGGAAGTCAATGTTTTTCGATGGTTTCGGGTAGCGGGTACTGCTAGTTATAGAGTAGTAGATGGTATCGATGCAAATGCCGGAATCGGAGACGAAGCGTTCAATGGTTTTGGATTTAACCTTGCTTTCCGATTTGGATTCTTTGGTGGAAATAATAATTGGAACCGAGACTGGGATTAATAAACACCTTTCCAAACACGCTGAATAAACTTATAGACCAATAATCATTATTAAAGTCTGGATCATTATTAATGAACTGTACCCAGTTCTTCTGGGATAGTTATGGCCAGCGAATAATAAAAATATAAAACCTCAAAGATTAGAAAGATGATCACGATAAAAAATATATGGGCTATACTGCTTTTTGTCATAATGTTACTAAGCGGAGTTCCTTTGCTTGCCCAGGAGCTTAATCAAACGGTCAAAGGTAAAGTAAGGGATATAGATTCCAAGCAAGAGTTGATGGGGGTGAATGTACTCATCAAAACGGAGAGTGGGGCTTTGATTGGTGCTTCGACCGACATAGATGGTCATTTTAAAGCTGCAAATGTACCGGTCGGTCGACACCGCATTGAAATTACTTACTTAGGCTACGAGCCTGTTGTGATGAATTCCGTTTTGTTGACTTCAGGGAAAGAACTTTTTTTAAATGTAGATTTGACAGAATCTACACTGGCCCTTGAAGCGGTAGTTGTTACTGCCAAGCATGATAAAGCAGCTCCTCTCAATGAGATGGCAACAGTCAGTGCTCGTTCTTTTTCTGTGGAAGAAACCAGTCGGTATGCCGCATCTCTGTATGATCCTTCGCGGATGGCACAAAACTATGCAGGTGTTACGATTTCTGGTGGGTCCAGTGACTTGTTCAATGAGATTATTGTCAGAGGAAATTCACCAAGAGGTATACTCTGGAGAATGGAAGGCGTTGAGATTCCTAATCCTAATCACTTTGGGGCAATGGGGAATTCCGGAGGCGGGATTAGTATGCTCAGCAGTAGTACCTTGAGTAATTCTGATTTTTATACTGGGGCGTTCCCCGCTGAATTTGGAAACGCCACCTCCGGTGTCTTTGACCTCAATTTGCGAAACGGGAATAATGAAAAAAGAGAGTATGCTTTTATGTTTGGATTGCTTGGAATTGAGTTGGCAGCGGAAGGTCCTTTTTCTGAAAATAGTAATGCATCCTATTTAGTAAACTATCGTTATTCAACCTTATCTGCTCTGGAAGCAGTAGGACTAAATCCGGCGGGAGATGTTTTGCCTAAGTATCAGGATTTATCTTTCAAAGTAAACTTACCAACTGAGAATGCCGGAGTGTTTTCACTCTTTGGCCTGGGCGGATCAAATACCGCATATTTTGAACCTGAAAAGGATTCTATGGTTTGGGAAAGTGATGATGACCGATATGGATTTGATGAAAACCAAGATGTTGGAACCATAGGTTTGTCACATCGATATTTATTATCTGATCGAAGTTATATAAAAACGGTCGCTGTTGCTTCTCATGAAGGCTATCGGGCTGAAGGCTATTACTATGATGAAGACCAGGATTATGACCGAGTTGTAGATGAAGACTACCGCTTTGTAAATAACACGCTTCGCCTGACCTCCAGTTATACCAACAAATTAAATGCTCGCAATACGATCAAAGCAGGGTTTATTCTGAGTCATCTTGATTTTAGTTTTGATGCAAGACTGAAGGAGGATGACGATGATGAGGTACTCAAGACTTTCCTGGAGAATAGCGGGAACACTCAAATGTTACAGGGATACATACATTGGAAAAATCGACTATCAGATAATCTTACACTAAACTCCGGATTACACTATACTCGCTTTATGTTGAATGGTACACAATCGCTGGAACCCCGACTTGCATTAAAATGGAAGTACACTAATAAAACCGCCTTCAGTGCTGCGGTCGGATTGCACAGTAAACCAGAGCATGTATCTTTTTATTTGATCGAAGAATCGATTGGAGACGCCGAACGTAAAACACCAAATAAAGATTTGGATATGGTGAAATCTATGCATGCCGTATTAGGTTATGATCAGCAGCTAGGAACACATATGCGCCTAAAAGTAGAAACCTATTATCAGCATCTTTATGATGTCCCCTTAAATGCAGATCCGACCAGTAGAGGTTCGATGATCAATGTTGCGGAGATATGGGATGTACTTGGAATTGAAGAGGCAAATAATAATGGTACTGCTCGTAATTATGGAGTTGATTTGACGCTCGAACGATTCTTCAATAATGGGTATTATTTTCTCTGGACGGGCTCTTTGTTTGACTCTAAATTTAAAGCCCAGGATGGCAAAACTTATAACACTCGGTACAATTCAAATTACCAAACCAATATACTTGGAGGAAAAGAATTCAAGGTAGGGAAATCCAAAAATAATCGACTTGCGGTGAATGGTAAATTAATATTTGCGGGAGGAAATCGACAAACACCCATTGATCTTCAATCTTCTATTGATAAAGGAGAAGCGGTCTATTTTGAAGATCGCTATTTAGAGGAGCAGGCGCCTGCATATTTTCGATGTGATATCGGAGTAAATTATAAGATTAACAAAAAACGAATGACACATACTATCGGTATTGAAGTTCAGAATGTAACGAATCGATTGAATGTTGATTTTACTTATTTCAATGAAGACACAAATAAAATTGATAACTATTATCAAACGGGGCTCTTCCCTAATTTTAATTATCGAATAGAATTTTAAAAACTCGGGACTCATTAATTAACAAGCTTGCATTTACACTCAAAACGAAGTGGTTTGTGATTTTTATTTTTCTAAAATACTCGTTTTGAGGGTATGCCGATAGGTTTTGGCTTAAAATTATTCTCAAACCAAAACCTCATCGGTATAGCAAGGATTAAATTTTAAAGTTATGAACAGGAATTATTTGTTTTTATTAATTATTGGAGTCGTACTATCATTCTCTAGTTGTGAATGGAATGACGACGAAGGATTATTTTCTTGTATTGATGGTGAAGGAGATATGATCTCTGATGAACTAATACTTGATGACTTTACCAGACTAAAGCTCAAGATAGACGGAGACGTTTATCTCACGCAGGGTGAAACCCAAAAGGTTGTAGTAGAAGGTCAGCAAAATATAATCCACTCTCTGGATTTAGATGTGAAAGATGATCAGTGGGAAATCGAATTAGATGGTTGTGTGGATGATTATAATAGTTTGAAGTTTTACATCACTATGCCGAAGATTTCCGAATTAAATATTTCAGGATCCGGGATGATCTATGGAGAAAACACCTTTACCGTAGATTATTTAAAACTTCGGATTTCCGGATCGGGTGATATTGATATTGCCATTGATGAGTGTACAGATTTGGATACCAAAATTTCCGGATCAGGTGATATGAAGCTAACTGGAGATACAGAAAATTTTGAATTAAAGATTAGCGGATCTGGAGATTTTCGTGCTTTTGATTTAAAGGCAGAAGACGGAAAGGTAGAGATCAGTGGTTCAGGTGATGCAGAGGTTACCGCTACGGATGATCTGGAAATTAAAATCTCTGGTAGTGGAGATGTTTATTACAAAGGCGAGCCTGACCTGGATGTTAGCGTAAGTGGTAGCGGGGATGTGATTGATGCTAATTAAATGAACTGCTCTGTCCTTATTTAAGAATAGGGTATAATGATGAGATCGTTGTTTCAAAAGTCAAAGTTGTAATCTAGTTTGACTATTTATACTGACGTCGAAGTGGTTTGCTACATAGTAGCTCCTTTGGAGCAAAAGCGAGCCGCTTCGAGTCAGTTATATTCTAAGAGCCAGGTATTATATATGATGCCTGGCTTTTATTTTTTTGATTTTACGATCGTTGCAGGCACTTCTTCTTCTGCTTCCTGTTCTTCTGGTTGGTGGCCGTAGTTGCGTAACTTTGACCGCATAAATTCTATACAATTAAACATCATGGCATCAAACTGAGGATTTGCTTTTGGTGGTGTTTCGGGACCTTCCTGCATTCTGGTGTTGAGCTTGATGTCAGCATCCAAAGGTAACTCCGCATGACCTACCTTCTCGGAGATAATAAACGCTTGTCCGGTTTCAATATGTTTTTCTAAAAGAAGAATAATGCCTTGAATCATGGCAGAATCATCATGGACAGAATGTGCAGCAAACACCGGGTTTTTAATTTTTTTACCAGAGATTAAACGGCGATTCTCAGAGATGATCTGACCAAGTTCGATGGCACCAAAATAGGGGAACCTTGGATATTTATAAGGGTCACGGCCGTAACCTATAATTACCCCGTCTGTCATTTTGGTGATACTCTGTATAAAGGAAAACCGGCTGGCCTCTCTCACTAATCGTACATCAATTGCACCCGAGAATAAAAATAATCCTCCCGTAATGGAGTCAGGATCTCTTAGTATTTTATTTAAGCCTAATGCCCCACCTGTCGAAAATCCTCCTATCGAAACTCTTCGCCCCATCATCGCTGCTACTTCCACTGCATTATCAATTTCTGCTCGCCATTTTGAATCAAGCTCTTCATCGTGAATTGGTTCTTCCGGATTTTTCAAGCCATGAGCAGGGAGTAATGGCAGGATTACATTCATACCATTCTCAAAGAAGTTTCTACCCACAGCATCCATGTAATATGGACAGTCTGATAAACCGTGTGTGAGGATGATGCTATCGGCAGTCATTCTTCCATGGTGATATACTCTGGGGTAATTCCCTTTTTTGACCTTGTAGTTTCTAACCTCACAAAAAGCCTTGTTTTTCTCAAGGCTTTCAATCTCCAGTTCTGATTTTCCAAGACGATCCTGATAATGCTGTCTAAAATGTTCAAGTGCTTGTTCAATGTTTTTAGAAGCCATGAGTTGAGCGAGATGTATTAGTGGTTACTTAAACGGGCGAACCATTTTGCCATGATGTTTTCGGCAGGTTTGCCTTGCGGAGTGAAGTTAATATTTTTTCGCTGATCCCGCTCCCGATTTTGATCGGAATCGGCTTTGCGCTGATCTTTTAACTCACGCCGGTAGCCTACGTTCCATTCCCAGAAATGAATGCCAGCGAACCATTCCTTATTCCAAAAGGTTTGGAAGACGGCTTCGTAACAATTGGCTTGAGTTTCGAAGGAAACCTTTTGATACAAACTGGAGAAGTTATCTGCCCATGCCCAGGGTTCAATACCTGCATCTACTGTGCTTTTGTAACCTACTTCTGTAAATAGAACTGGTTTGTCAAATTTCCTGGATAAGGCCTCGATGGATTTAATATGTTTTTTCCAACCTTTTTTTAATTCGCGGACGCTAGGTGTTGTTTTCTGCGTTAAAGGGAAATATGCTTGTATGCCTATGAAGTCCAATTCGCCCCAAAAAGAAACATCCGTTACTTCTTCGTTCCAGTTGGCCGCATACGTTATTTTTCCTTTATAGATTGATCGGATTTCCTGGATCATCGACTTCCAAAATTCCGGATGATCTTTTACGGTTTGATGTAGTTCAGTGCCAATACAGAGCTGTTCGATCTCTAATAAATTACTCATTCGCGTATAATGCAGAATGAATTTTCGATAATTTTCTGACCATTCTTCCCAGTCTTTTTTATCCTTATGTTGAATATCCGAACGCCATTTACCTGCGCTGGGATTTCCGATCCAAACATGAGGTTTCATCATGATATGGAACCCCGCTTTTTGTAAATCTCTTGCTTTTTGTATAAAGGAAGAATCGCGCCGACTCCATTCCGTATACCCTTGTTTGCGGCGACCAATCTCGGTTGTATTATAATCCTCTTGATAACCAAAAGGAACTAGCGTAATCCATTCTGTATTGGTTTGAAGTAAGTACTCAACGGCTTCTTCATTCCATCCTCCGTGGCCAAAAACATGTAAGCCTCTTTGTTTTCCATCTGTCAGGAACCGATTAGCGATGCTATCTGTTGTGTTCTCAAAACTATGATCCCAGTTGTACGTAAATTTTTCAGATTGTGTATACCATTGAGATATTTTAAAGCCTGAGAATAATACGGCAGCCGGAAGTAAAACAATTAATGAAAACTGTTGAATGAATTTGTTTCGCCCCTTTTTGATCCAGGTCATTCTTAAGTGTTTTATAATGCGATACAATACATAAGGAGAAAGGAGAAAAAGCCAACCGATGAAACTGGTTAAGAATCGCTTTGCAACATAAGGAATAAAAGTGATCAGGTCCTCTTTTTCTACTCCATTATAAATCATTAATGCAATTGTGATTATCATTAAACTGACATAAGTGCAAAGGAGCCAAATGAGTAATGTGCGAATGGAGGACCGGGGCATAATGATTTGATTTGAAAAGTCTACTTTTGTTTACTTAAGTAATTCGATGGAATCCTGCTTGCCGACAGGCGAGGTATCAATTAGCTATTTTTCTTTAGGGAAATCAAAATAGCTTTTTAATAATTTTAATCCGCCACTTAGAAGGATAGATTAATCTTTAGGGCTTAATCAGTCCTGCAAATAAAATTAATAGAATAAAGAGAATTATAAATAGATTCTCGACAGCTTGACATCTTTTTAACACCAATTACATAAATGATACGATATGAAATATAAATGGATACTCTTTGATTTAGATAATACACTGTATGATTTTGACCTTTCGTCAAAAGAATCATTACAACAGACCTTTAGTGCTTTTGGTGTAGATTATTCTCCGGAAAACATTCAAACCTATAAGCGAATAAATCATCAGTGTTGGACAGATTTTGAGAATGGTAAAATGGATTTTGCAACGCTACGCAATATTCGCTTCGAATTATTTTCTAAAGCCATTAATGGTAAGTTTGACCCGGTAGCGATGGGAAGTCATTATCTTAAACTGCTTTCTGAGGCAGATCATATGATTGATGGAGCGTTTGATTTATTAGATGATTTACTTGGCAAAGTAAGCATGGCTGTGGTGACCAATGGCCTGAAAGAAGTTAAACGCCCTCAGTTATCCCGGCCCGCGATCAATAAATATTTTGACGCCATTATCATTTCGGAGGAAGTGGGGGTTGCAAAA
The DNA here is from genome assembly GCA_020631105.1 of Saprospiraceae bacterium. Taxonomy (GTDB): domain Bacteria; phylum Bacteroidota; class Bacteroidia; order Chitinophagales; family Saprospiraceae; genus JAHDHW01. The sequence continues at coordinate 10,395 of JAHDHW010000025.1, forward strand.
CCACATAAAGGATTCTTTGATTATACCTTCGAAGCAATTAATCATCCAGCAAAATCTGATGTGATCATTATTGGAGATAATTTAAACTCAGATATAAGGGGAGGAAATGATTTTGGTATTACGACTTGCTGGTATAACCCTGGAAGTAAGGTCAATGATACGGAGGTTAAGCCAGATATAGAGATTAAGCAATTGGATGAACTCATAACTGTAATTGGAGCAATGCACTAAGGTTTTCTAGACGTACCGACGCAGGTCGGGAAGCTCAGCGAATAATTATATTAATCAAAGGCTTTAGGAGCTTGTTCATACTTACGCAGGCGCAGCAGATAAAAGGATGATCGATAATTGGAGAGTAGTTCCATGATCAATTGGATCGCTCCTTCTGCGGCAAGTGCAGCACCAACACCTAATATAAAATCGGACCAGCCAGCAAAGGCGCCTGTCAAAAGAAAAAGCATTCCTGCCAGGAATATAACCGTCAAGAAGTTGCTTATTCGCTGGTGATTACTTTCTCTGACTGTAAACTTTTCGATTTCATCAGTAGTGAATAAAAAAGCATCACGCTTGAATGCTTCTACTTTATTTTGCACTCGTTTTTCTCCTCGTAATAAGGCATTCAAGCCGATGAATAGTTGAAAAGACCCAAAGATACCGGTGATTATCATTAGCCCTTTGCCAACTTCTCCCCAATAATTTAGAGATAAAAAACCAAGGCCAAGACCGATTATACCTAATCCTAGATACCAATAACCTTGCTGGGCGATACCACTGTAATAGGAAATTATAGTTTCTTTCATGTTTGCCGGCTTCTGCATGCCAAATTAATCATTCTTAGTGGACCAAAATATTTTTGGTTTCAATTAAAGTCTAATTTATTGTCTTTCAACGAGTTAATGTCGAAGGTGTTATAGTGTAATCAAATAAATAACAATTTTTAACTAAAATAGTTACATTTTATCCAGGTATTGCATATATTTGTATTGTCAATGAAATGACTGAATACATACTAATACTACACATTTCCCCAATCCTCATTGACAAGGCCCCAAAGCCCGGGTGACGTCGCTATTTTGTTGAGATGTCACTTGAATTAAGTAATAGTGCTAGTGATGGGTAAAGCTCTGGTTTGGTCGCCAGAGCTTTTTTATTTTTTACCCTGTCACAATTTTAGACGACAAAAAACTGAACTGGTCATTTAAAATTGATGAATGGAATAATATTCGATTAGGGATAGAGTATCACATTCACTCTGTGACTTATTTAAAGAATCTCCATGCAAAGCTCTAGGAAAATTAATCATCACCTATCCAAACGGATATTCCAAGGTCGAAAAATATATTCGATTTGGATCGTTTGCCTACTGGTTCTCAGTATGGTGCCTGAGCAACTATTTGCCGATCAATCTAAAACTGATAGCTTACTTACCTTAATATCTACAACAGGCGAAGATTCCAGTAAAGTTGAACTTTTACTTGACCTGGGATGGGAGCTTTATAATTCTCAGCCATTAGAAACCATTAAGTATGGTCATCAGGCGTATTCACTATCTAAATCTCTAAGCTATAAAAAGGGAGAAGTTTCAGCTTTAAATATTATTGGCCTTGGCTATGATGTCAGAGGTGAATTTACAGAAGCGATGACTTACTATCAGTTAGCGCTAGAGATAGCTGAGACGCATAAAGACCTTAAAATGATCCCTAATATTAAGAATAATATGGCCTTGATTCACCAGACTAGAGGGGATTATGGTAAAGCAATGGAGGTATTCCATGATATTCTTAATCAGATTGATGAGGATAAGCAACAGGGATTGGCAAGTGTACTTTTGAATAATATTGGGAATATCCATGCAATTCAGGAAAACCACCCTAAAGCATTGGAGTATTACAAACGATCACTTGCTATCGAAAGAGAGCTGGATTACCCTATCGGAATATCTACGGCCTTGTCCAATATGGGAAATGAATATCAGGAGTTAGACGAAATGGCGAAAGCATTTATCTGTTTTAAAGAGGCCTTGTCTATTTCTCAGTCGGTAAACGATAAAGCTGGAGAGGCCATCATTCTTTCAAGTATAGGAGAGTTACAGCAGAAAAAAGGATTATTAGATCTGGCGGATGAATACTTTCCGCAAGCATTATCTATAGCAAAGGAGATTGGAGATCAGGTCACCGAAGTGGAAGTTCTTAATAAATTAGCCATGTTAAGAATAGAGCAGGAAAATTATAGTGAATCTATAAAATTTGCAAAAGAAAGCCTTCAGATCGCTCGAGAGATTGGTAATAAGGAAGGCGTTAAAGATAATTTAGAGACGCTTGCAAAGAGTCATGCTGCAATGCGTGATTTTGAACAAGCATATGAGTATCAGAATCTTTATACAGCGGCTAAGGATAGTTTGTTTGATAATGAAAAAAGCAAGCAGATTATTGAGATGGCTACCCAATATGAAACTCAAAAGAAGGATGCAGAGAATAAGCTGCTAAAAGAGCAGCAAGCAAAGAACGAAGTAATTATTCAGCAACGAACATTTATGGGATTGGCAATCGCAGCGATCCTGGGCTTGATGTCAATATTGGCCTTTGTAATGTTTAGTAATTATCGACAGAAAAACAGATACAGTCAAAAACTGGAAGAGGAAGTTGCCAGCCGAACGAATGACCTCGAAGATTCGAACACTAAGCTAAGAGCTTCAAATAAAGAATTAGAGCGTTTTGCTTATATCGCTTCGCATGATTTAAAAGAGCCACTTCGAAACATTATGAGCTTTGCCAAACTGGTTGAGCGACGACTACCTGAGGAAGTTAAGAACAATAAGGATATTGCAGAGTACATGTCTTACATCTTTAATAATACGATTCAAATGCATAGTCTTATTGAAGATGTGCTGGAATATTCTCGTATTGACAACCTGAAGATTCAGAAAGAAGAAGTGGATATGAATGATCTTATTGTGCAGGTTACAAAGATGCTGAGCTCTACTTTAAGAGAAGGGAATGTGGAACTAAAAGTAGGAACCTTGCCCAAAGTGGTGGCGAATAACTCTAAGCTATTCATTGTGATCAAAAACTTAATTGAGAATGGTTTAAAGTATAATGATAGCTATATTCCCAAAATATGGATTCAAAGTCGGGAGTTGTATGACGCGTATGAGATTTCTATTACGGATAATGGTATCGGTATTGATGCGGAGTACAAAGATCAAATCTTTGGAATGTTCAAGCGCTTACACAATAGAGAAGAGTATCAGGGCTCTGGCTTAGGGCTTTCAATTTGTCAGAAAATTATCCATACTTTCGGAGGAAAAATCTGGGTAGAAAGTGAGAAAGGCCAGGGGAGTAAGTTTAAGTTTACTATCCCAAAGTCTGCAAAAGAAATGGAAGCCAAAAAGCAGCTTAGTAATCAGATATCTCCTGTTGATCTTCGTAAGATGGAAATCAATAACTAGCAATTCCGCTTACTTTCCAGCCAAATACTCAATAGTTTAAACCTGTATTGCAACCAAGTCAGGTTGTACCTATTCCAATTTTATATTTTTCATTGCTGCTTTGATCAAATCCTCATCCGCAATGGCAGGCATCGTAATCCGTAAATCCGGATAATGATCCATTGCACGTTGGGCAGTAGAGAGTGCCTCAGGATTTCGGGCCCAACTTCTACGGGCAATCCCATTATTTACATCCCAGAACAACATAGAACGTAATCGTCGCTCCGCATCCTCAGAACCATCCAGCGTTAAACCAAAACCTCCGTTGATGACTTCTCCCCAACCAACACCACCACCATTATGTAAACTTACCCAGGTCGCCCCCCGGAAGGCGTCACCAATTACATTATGCACGGCCATATCTGCCGTAAATCGCGAACCATCATAGATGTTAGCCGTCTCCCGGAATGGAGAATCCGTTCCGCTGACATCATGATGGTCTCTCCCCAATACAACCGGAGCACTGATTTTACCAGATGCTATAGCATCATTAAATGCCTGGGCAATTTGCATTCGACCCTCAGCATCCGCATATAATATTCTGGATTGACTACCAACGGTAGGGATGTCTACCTGGGCCGCCCGGATCCATCTTAAATTATCCTGTAATTGCGATTGAATCTCTTGCGGTGCTTCAGCAAGTAACTTTTCAATAACATCACCAGCAATTTGATCTGTTGTGATAAGGTCTTGCGGATCACCACTTGTACAAACCCACCGGAAAGGCCCAAAACCATAATCAAAACACATTGGCCCCATTATATCCTGAACATATGAAGGATAGCGATAAGTACCTTTAGCTTCGTCCTCCCAGATGTCCGCGCCTGCTTCGCCTGCTTCTTTCAGAAAGGCATTTCCATAGTCCCAGAAGTACATACCTCTTTTCTTAAGTGTATTGATAGCTCCTACATGTCGGCGAAGCGTACGTTTGATAGCAGCCATAAATTCAGGCTTATCTTCGTTTAAAAGCTGCTTTGCTTCTTCAAATGTATAACCCACAGGACAATAACCACAATCATCAATATTATGTAAAGATGTTTGATCAGATCCTAATTCAACGGAGATATCTCGAAATACGATTTGTTCCCATAATTCTACAATATTACCATGATAAATTAATGCTATGGCTTCCTCTGCTGCACGACAACTTTCAATACGATCAATGAGTTGATCTACATCTTTATATACGTTTTGGCGCAAAATATAACCGTCCGTAATTCTTTGCTCAATTGCATCAGGATCTACTTCTGCTAAAACTCCAACTGCTCCTGTAATGATAGCTGCTAATGCCTGAGCACCTGACATTCCCCCTAAACCAGAAGTGATAAAGACTTTTCCTTTTAAGTGATTATCTCCAATCCCCTGAAGTCTTCCGGCATTCAAAAGTGTTATGGTTGTGCCGTGTACAATGCCTTGTGGGCCGATATACATAAATGAGCCTGCCGTCATCTGTCCGTAGGAGGTAACTCCCAATGCATTGTATTTATTCCAGTCTTCTTTTTTAGAATAGTTTGGAATCATCATTCCGTTCGTAACCACTACTCTCGGTGCGTCACGGTGCGAAGGGAAAAGGCCGAGGGGATGCCCCGAATACATAACAAGGGTCTGTTCATCCGTCATCGTAGCTAAATACTGCATGGTCAGTAGGTATTGGGCCCAGTTTTGAAAAACGGCACCATTACCACCATAAGTGATTAGCTCATGAGGATGCTTTGCGATTTTATAATCCAGATTATTCTGAATCATCAACATGATAGATGCTGCTTGTTTGGATTGATATGGATACTCATCAATTGGACGAGCTTTCATTTCATAAGAAGGACGGAATCTATACATGTAAATCCGACCATATCGTTCGAGTTCCTCCGCGAATTCAGGAGCAAGGATTGCATGTTGGGCTACCGGAAAATAACGAAGGGCATTCTTTATAGCCAATACTTTTTCATCTTTTGTTAATACACCTTCAATCACCCGTCTGGGCGCGTGACTGACGCTATCATCATAGGCTGAAGGAAGTGGTAAATCATTAGGAATACCACTAAGGATAGACTGTTGAAAGGAAGACAAGTCATTCATAGAACGTTGGTTGAATTTGGTTGTACAACAAAGGTAAAATTGTCTCTGATTATTGAATAATCTTCTGACTCCGAACTTTGAATATTTTTATTATTCGCTGATACCCGATAATTATCGGGTATCCTCTGATCCATGCCCTTGAGGATAATTTCAATACTCGGCTTAAGGGGAACTTCAGTATTATGACAGTTTCTTTGTCTGCTTAGCTGCAATAATCTAATTATTCCGACTTCCATGACAACAACTCTACTGGGCAAAAGAGTTAACTTTAGGCAGCATTGTTGTTTATAATTAAACATATGATCAATTTCCGGTCTTACCTTTTCTGTCTAGGAGTTTTCCTTTTGCCTTTTGTGGTGGTTTCTGCACAACAAGCTCCTTGCGCTTTCGACCAGCTTCAAGCTGATTTGATGTATCAGTCAAAAATATACGAAGCAGAGGTAAAGGCTTATCAGAAAGAGTTATTACCGTCTCTACAAAGTAACACACGAAGTTCGCCTAATGTAGTAACAATTCCTGTAGTGGTACATGTAATACATACAGGACAGTCGGTAGGAAGCGGAGCGAACATTTCCGAGGCCCGTATTCTCTCACAAATCGAAGTGCTTAACCAGGATTATAGAAGAATTAATGAGGATGCGGATCAAACACCGGAAGAATACCTGGATCTTGCGGTAGATACAGAAGTACAGTTTTGTCTTGCAAAAATTGATGCTGATGGAGGTGCTACTACCGGAATCACACGACATGTTTATTCCAGCATTAATAGCATAGATGATATTGAAAATATCGTTAAACCTGAAACGACCTGGGACCCTAACCGATACCTAAATATCTGGACGATTAATATTCCTGATAACTCTGTATTAGGTTATTCTTATCTGCCCACCAATACTATGGTAGGAAGTGATCGTGATGGCGTAGTGATTGATCATCCGCGTTTTGGATATCAAAGTGACGATGATCGCGGCAGAACCTGCGTTCATGAAGTTGGACATTATCTTGGGCTTCAGCATCTCTGGGGGGCGAATGGTAATGATGGTGAACCCATTGGTTGTAATAGCGATGATGGAGTAGAGGATACGCCTAATAGTGCCGGCCCGTATTATGGATGCCCTTCCTTTGGTATTAGTTCTTGCAATACAACGGATATGGTAATGAACTACATGGAATATGTGAATGATGCTTGTATGAATCTGTTTACACAAGGCCAAAAAAATGTAATGCAGGGGAATCTTAATGGAATTAGATCCAATTTGGTTAATAATGGAATTACTGCATGCGAGGAGGAGGAGTTCGGGTGTATTGACTTAATGCAGGAGGAGTTTGCTATGGGGTTTGAATCGGAAGATACTCAAGATGGCTGGGCGATAGAGAATGCGAATGGAGATAATCGAAGCTGGTTGATGATTCAGAATACTACAAGTGATTGGGGCCCCAATAATGGAGAAGGGTTAGCAGTTTATTTGTGGAATGTAAATGGCATCACCGCTGCAGATGATTACTTATTTACACCCTGTTATGATTTGCAGGCAAATCATAATTATCGTTTGAGCTTTAGTTATGCTGTAGCTTCAGATGATAATAGTGTATATCTGGAGGATTTTGAGGTAGGACTTTCTTCATTACAAAGCTCAGAAGATTTTGAGGTCGTTAATAGTGATTGGGTTTTTGAAGGCGCTAATAATGCTTATCCAGCGTACCAGACGGCATCATTGGATTTTTCAACAACAAGTTCCACCCCGAAAAGTATAGGTTTTCATGTCTATAGTCCGGCTGATCGCTATGCTTTGCAAATCGATGATGTACAATTAGAAGACTTAGGTGTAAATACCAGCCTTTTAAGGCTAGAAGATAACTCGGAAATACAACTTTGGCCAAACCCGACGACAGGAGAGGTATTTTTGACATTGGAAAGGTCAGCGATGGGATCCGATGTTAATCGGGACGATTGGCGAATAAAAATAATAAATACCTTAGGAAAGCTGGTTCAGGTTAATAGGCTAGAGGCGGTACAGACTACTGCTGTTATTGATCTTAGCGAACAAGAAACTGGCGTCTATTTCATTCAAATCGAAGGAAATGGTTATAGTTTTACTAAAAGAATCCTCGTGGCTCGATAGTTGAAAGTTATTTTTGTAACAGATTAATAATTTTCGTATCTTGAAAATCGTTTTATTAACACTAAAAAATAGTTTCATGAAAAAGATATTTCTTCTTTTTACTCTTTTCAGCCTAGTTAGCGTTGCTAATTTAAGTGCGCAGACTTGTTCTAAAAAGACAGCTTCTTGTTGTTCTAAGAAAGCAACGACTACAGCGACAGCTTCTGTAGATACAAAAGCAGCGGTTAAAGCAGCGTCTTTGGATGCTTCAGTTGAGCAACGTACTTGTGAGAAATCAGGTACAGTTTCTTTTGTACGTAAGAACGTTTGTTCTACTTCAGGTACTGTATCTTATGTAGATGTTTCTTATGATGCTTCGACTAAGAAGTTTGTAAACGTTTCTCCTACAGAGATGGCAGCTGATACAAAAGCTAAAAAATCTTGTTGCGCAGGTGGTGCGGCGAAAGCTTGTACTAAAAAATCTGCAACTGCTGTTAAAAAGAAAACCGCAACTGCTAAAGCAGTAAAGACTAGCGGTCAGTAAAAAAGCCAAGATTTGACTTCAACAAAGCCCATTAGAATGTTTTTTCTAATGGGCTTTGTGATATCAGAGGATGAATATTTTAATTTTTATTGAAAAGGTTTGGACTTTTTTAGACGGACATTTCGGAGTATCGGCTCCCTCTACGGTAGTGTTTCAGGACATGAGCGACTGTTGCGGACATTTTTTTTGGTAAATTATCAATATGATGCCAGCCCAGATCTTTAAACTTTTTTGGCTCTCCGTTTTTAAGTGCCCCATCCCATTTACTGGTCCGAAAATAGAGCACAATCCTGGTAGCTTCGTCCTTCTTTTTGTGTAGTGTATGCACAAGGTGAAGGTCCTCTTTAGCGACAATAAGGCCGGATTCTTCCACTGTTTCGCGGATTAGCGCTTTTTTTGCGAACTCATAATCCTCTACGGTTCCACCTACTAATGTGTACTTGCCACCTAGGTCTTTATGCTGCTGAAGAAGCAATATTTTACCCTGATCCTCCACAATTAGACGGGCCTTAAGCAGGATTTTTCTTTTTGCCATTAGTGGTGTTTCGATTTGATTGTTTAATATTAACACAAAATTCTTAAAAAAAAAGCGTCTTTATTATAATTTTGTACTGTTAATTGAGCGTTTGCTTCCAGCACCATTAGCGACGCTTTGGCCTCAACTATCGCTACCAAGTTTTCAAACATCAATCAGAGACCTATGAGATTTAATAACATTCTGGAAGCCATTGGTAATACACCACTAATCAAATTAAACCGAATTACGGAAGGTATACGTGGAACCCACTATGCCAAGATGGAAGCGATGAACCCCGGTTTATCTGCTAAAGATCGTATTGCTATACATATGATCGACAAGGCAGAGAAAGAGGGGCGCCTCAAACCTGGTGGGACCATTATCGAAGCAACATCTGGTAATACTGGCTTTAGTATTGCTATGATTAGCGCCATTCGTGGATACCGTTGTATCCTTACCGTAACTAGCAAAATTTCTCAGGAAAAGATTAATTTGCTAAAGGCGATGGGCGCAAGAGTTGTCCTCTGCCCCAAAAGTGTAGCACCAGAAGATCCGAGATCCTATTATCAACGTGCGATTCAATTTTCGAAAGAAATCGATAATTGTCTCTATCTAAATCAAAATTTTAACTACGATAATGTAGAAGCGCATTATCTGTCAACAGGACCGGAGATCTGGAAACAGACAGAAGGTAAGATTACGCACTTTATCTGTAGTACTGGTACTGGTGGTACCTTAAGTGGAACTGCGAAATACCTGAAAGAACAAAATCCTGATATTCAAATCATTGCGATTGATGCCTATGGCTCTGTCTTGAAAAAATATTACGAAACAGGAGAGTACGATGAAAATGAAATCTACCCGTACCGAATTGAAGGAACAGGGAAGAATATCATTCCGGATAACGTTCGTTTTGAGTATATTGACCGTTATGTTAAGGTTCCGGACAAACAAAGTGCGTTTAAAGCTAGACGTTTGGCGAAACAAGAAGGCCTTCTCGTTGGTTATTCCAGTGGAGCGGTTATGCAGGGATTGTTTGAAGTCCGTAGGGATTTAAAAAAGGAGGATGTCGTTGTTTTACTTTTTGCAGATCATGGTAGCCGTTATTTAGGTAAAATATTCAACGACGAATGGATGGAAGAGCAAGGCTTTTTGTATGGCTCAAATAATTACAAATACATGCTCCGCTGGAGAAAATTTTTGAGAAGTATTTAACTACAAACTATCGAAACAACATATTATGAAATTACTTCCAATTGAAAGAGTTTCGGGTATCTCCCGACGTGACTTCGAGGAAGAATACCTCAAGAAGAATAAGCCGGTCGTTTTTACCGATTTGGCACAAGAGTGGCCTGCTACAGAAAAGTGGACTTTTCAGTGGCTAAAGGAGAATTATGGACATCTGGAGGTACCACTTTATGATAATGAATTCCGTAAACCCGGTAAGGACTATCTGACTCCTAAGATTAAGATGCCCTTTGGGGATTATCTTGATATTATTCAGGAAGGCCCAACAGAGTTACGGATGTTTTTGTATAATATCTTTAAGCATGCACCGGAATTAACCAGTGATTTCTCCATGCCTACCGTGACAGATGGCTGGTTAAAGAATATTCCGATGATGTTTTTTGGAGGACAAGGTGCCAAAGTAGATCTTCACTACGACCTCGATTGCGCTTCCGTCTTTATCACACATTTTCAAACCACTAAGAAAGTACTTCTTTTTGGCCCTGATCAAAGTGATTATCTTTACCAGCATCCGTTTACCGTACAAAGTGAGGTGACCTTGGATGCACCGGATTTCAAAAAACATCCTGCTTTAGAGCATGCAACGGGTTATGATATTGACCTGGCTCATGGCGAAACCTTGTTTATGCCTCATCTTTGGTGGCACTATATGTATTATACTGAGGGAGGCTTTTCATTAAGCCTGCGTCGGCATAGTGCTTATACCTTTGCAAGAGGGAGTTTTAATCTTGCGCGCCACTTTGTAGTGGATAAAGGTATGAATATGGTACTCGGTGACCGTTGGGGAGATATCAAAGCAGGTATGGCTAAGAAACGTGCTTCCGCAGCACTTGCAACTACATCTTAAATGCGGAAAGTATTAGTAACTGGGGCAGATGGGTTATTGGGGAGCAATTTGGTTCGAGAGTTATTGAACCGAGGGTACAATGTCCGTGCATTTCTACTTCCAAATAGTACTTCAAAAACTTTGGATGATTTAGAGATCGAACGATTCGAAGGGAATATCCTCGAACCGAATGATCTGTCAGCTGCGATGGATGGCTGTACCCACCTTGTTCATGCTGCAGCGAATACCAATATTTGGCCTGACCGCTCGGAGATTGTTCGAAAAGTAAATATCGATGGCACCAAAAATGTCATTGAAGCTGCTCTTGGGGCTTCTATCCAGCGAATGGTTTATATCGGTACCGCGAATTCCTTTGGCTTTGGTCCCAAAGAAAATCCTGGTGATGAAACCAAACCTTATGAATCGGCAATCTATGGCCTGGATTATCAGGACTCTAAATATGAGGCACAACAATACTTGTTGGAGCAAGTCAAAACCAGAAACCTTCCGGCCTTAGTGATTAACCCTACATTTATGTTGGGCCCGTATGATTCTAAGCCTAGTGCCGGAGCAATGATCCTGGCGATCTATAATCGTAAAGTGCCGGCATTTGCTCCTGGCGGCAAAAATTATATCTACGTAAAAGATGTTGCTACTGCAATAGCGAATGGCCTGGATGGTAAAGGTAGAGTGGGAGAGTGTTATATCGCAGGGCATGAAAACTTAAATTTTAAAGAGGCTTTTACCCGGATCGCTACGCTCGTTGGCGTCAAACCTCCGTCGATCTCGATGCCTGGCGGCATTCTCAAACTCTATGGTCGAATCGGTTCGTTTATCGGAGATATAACGGGCAAAGCACCAACGGTTACTTATCCGATGACCAAAATTTCTTGTGATGAACATTATTTTAGCCCGGCGAAAGCTATTCGCGAATTGGAAATGCCTCAGACGGGATTGGATGTTGCGGTGAAGGAGGCTTTTGGATGGTTTGAGGAGAATGGGTATTTACAGAAGTGAGTTAATCGGTGGGTGAGTCGGTGAGAAAGTGAGTTAATGGGAGAGAGAGGATTTCATTTTACTACGATAACGAGACATCACTTTGGTAATCATAAGCATGCGATCCATTATATCAGAAGAGACAGAAACGATATTACCTTCACTAAGAATTTCAAGCCAAAATAATGATTCATCGGATTCCTCAACGACAATGCATAGTTTAGCGTACCTTTCTTTTAAAGATCTACCTCTACTAAATGCTCTGAAGTTTGCAGCGACGGATGTTACGGATCGAATTAATTGTTTTTTTATTATAAATGCTTCTTCTGTTTTCGGAAGCTCTTTAGTAAACTTCAAAATATCCAGGACTAATTTTTTAGTTTCGTTCCGAAATTTAGTGTTAAAATCCATTTTGTAAATAACTTTGTCTACTATTAAGACTCCAAAGTCGATGGAATTCCATAATTTTTTTTGATACTTTTTTAATCTAATTCTAAAATGCTCACTTATCCTATTGTTTTATATCCCTACCCACTAACCCACTAACCCACTAACCCACTAACCCACTAACCCACTAACCCACTAACTCATTCACTCACTAACTGATCCACTCACTGATGTCTCTCCAAAATAAATCCATCCTCATCACAGGCTCTTCAATGGGTATAGGAAAAGCAATGGCTTATCAGATGTGCGAACAAGGCGCCAAAGTCATACTCAATGCTCGTAACGAACAACGACTGAATCGAACGTATGAAGAGATGAAAAGTAAAGGTTACGAAGTAACGGCAGTGGCCGGTGATGTCTCAGCGATGGAGGATTGCCAGCGAATAATAAAACATGCCATCGATCAATTTGGACAACTGGACGCAGTAGTGAATAATGCCGGAATCTCCATGGAAGGTACAGTAGAAGAATTAGATCCCGAGGTGTTTCAGAAACTAATGGACGTAAATATTTTAGGGTCAATCTATCCAACCAAAGCTGCATTGCCCTATCTCAAGAAAACGAAAGGAAGTATCATATTTATTGGAAGTGCCGCAGGTATACGAGGTATTCCTAATCACTCTGCCTATTCAGCATCCAAGATGGCGCTAACCGCTTTAGCTGAATCCATGAAAATTGAAATGAAGCAAAGTGGAGTTCATGTTGGGATCGCTTATGTCGGTTTTACGCAGAATGATCCCGAAAAAACGATCTATGATAAAGACGGAAATATCATCCCTCAGCCTTCACGAGAGTTCATCAAAGCCGAACCTCCGGAGAAAGTAGCTCAAAGAGTTATCAATATGATCCTCAAGCGAAAATTCAAGGAAGTCTTTACACCTTTAGGAAAATTGAACGCTTTCATGAATCGATTCTTTCCATTTGTGGTAGAGCCAATTCTAAGCAGGAATTATCACAAAAATAAAGCGTAGGGACTTTGTTAAATGTTTAATCTATTGGGTTGATATTCTTTTGGTGTTAAATGCATTGTTGGTTTTGTGTTTGATACGCTTATTGTGTATCTTTATTAAGATACTCCACCTACTAGCAGATTCAGTAGTATTCCTTACACTGTTTTGAATAATTATCTGCGACTTAATAATAAAAAGGCTACTCAATATGACAATTGAAGATCACCTCTTCATTGTGGGTATTGCTAATTAAGTATTCTATTTCTCTAATTTAAGCTAAAACCAAATTACAGCTATGAACAAATTTAAAACCCTCCGAATAAAGAGTAATCGGGTATTAATTACCCCTTTATTATTGCTTTTATTTTTTCAGATGGCTCAAGCCCAAAAAATATCAGTATCCGAAAATCTTCCTGTATTTAAATTAACCACTGCTGTTCAACCAGATTTTGTTAATCGGGAACAACTTTCCAAAACATTCAAACATTGTGAAGTTTTTGAAATCTCTTTTGACGAACTACGCCAACAGATACTTAACGAAAAAGAGTTGGAATTACACTTGCAGTTTGGTAATCACGTAAACTGGGAGATGCAACTAATCAATGAAGATATCCGTGGGGTCAACTATAAAGAGACGATCATGAAAGATGGACGACTGCAGACCGTTAGTCCTAAGCGTTCTTCCTTCACGTATAAAGGCCATTTAAAAAATGCAGATGAAGTAAGTCATATTCGGCTGAATGTTGCAGAGCAATTTGTCAATGGCTATGTTCAACATAATGATCAGCAGATTTACATTGAACCCCTTTATTTTACGGATAGAAATGCTTCACGCAATCATTACGTAATTTATCGCCCGGAAGATGTACATAGAAGTGGTGAGCAAGGTTGTTCGATTAATCATATGGAACAACGATATGCCCCGCCAGAAGATCGGACAGGAGGAAATAGAAATGCGAATGAAGATTGTCTGGAAGTTGATCTAGTGACCGCTTGTACCTACGACTTTGTAGAAGGCTTTGGGAGTACAAGCGAGGCTAATGACCGCATTATTGCGATCACCAATTTAGTTCAAGGGAATTACGACCTTTTCAATATTCAATATGTGATACAAGAGCAATTTGCTCCGGCTACTCTTGCTGATGACCCTTTTACGGATTCCGTAGATGCATTTGATTTGCTGGAAAGTATGAAAGATTTTGCAGGGCCTAATTTAGTCGAACATGACCTTGGACAAATCTGGACAGGCCGAAATATTACGGGCTGTGGACTGGGTTCAAACCTGATTGGTTGTGCAATGTCAATCGGAGGGGTTTGTGGTGATTTTCGTTATAACCTTTGTGAAAACTTCTGGTCGAATAATTCTGATTGTTTACGTTCCTTGAGCGCGCATGAATTTGGACACAATTGGGGAATGGTACACGATCCGCAATCGACACCTTTTATTATGACACCATTTATTCAATGTAATGCCACGGAGTTTTCGGAGAATAGTATTAATGCAACTTTTAATCACATTGCTACACGTACTTGTCTGGCCTCTTGCTGTGAAGAAGGTGAAGAGTGTAATCCAAGTGGTGTTGATCTTAAAGTGACAATGACCGGAAGTAATGAAGATCCTCCGCTTTGGAATTTTCATTCAGTAACCATCACCTTATTAAACGAAGGAGATGAGGATGCGACTGGAATTGTACTCTCCGCCCCTAAAGCGGAGTCGAGTGTTTATGAGGGCGGTGCGGAGTATATTGCTTCGCAAGGTTCTTTCAATACAATTAGTGATCAAACTTGGGATGTCGGAACTATTGGTGCCGGCCAAAGTGCAACGCTTACGCTTGCTTACTTTAGGATATCCGAAGTTACTTTTTTTCAGTATGCTCAGGTCCTCTCGCTCAACGAAACGGACACGGATAGCACGCCTGGGAATGGCAATGGAACAAGCGCAAATGAAGACGACGAAGCCGTCTACCCAAGTAATGAAGTTGATCCCTGTGATCCAGATATCACTTCACCACAAATACAGAACTGCCCGACAAATATAGTAGTGGTTACCGAAGAAGCACCTGTACAGGTTTTCTGGTCTGTTCCGACAGCAACTGATGAATGTGGAGAAGCTGGTTTAACTTCAACAGCACAACCAGGATGGGTATTCGCAGAAGGAGATACCGAGGTAATTTATACAGCAACTGATTTAAGTGGAAATACTTCTACCTGTAGTTTTATTGTAACCGTTATTATTGATGATATTCCACCACCAACTACCTGTATTGGTAATGTACTTAATAATCCATCCTTCGAAGATAATCCCAATAGCATATTCTGGTGGGAAGAACCTAGCGGAGCAGAAATTACGAACCTGTCTTACGCAGGTAATAATGCTTTGTTGATGGGAAGTAATGTAAGTGGAGGAACCTTCCAGTCTTTACCTGCAAGTCCAGGAGAAAGCTATACTTTATCGGGCTATGCCAGACGAACTGGTGGCGGTACTTCCAATGGAAATTTTATTAGTTTAAAGTTTTTATCAAGTAGTTGGCAACCGATTGTAACCGAAGAAGCGACTATTCAGATCAGTAATGATTATGAATATTATGAAATCAATCAGGTTGCGCCGGCCAATGCAGCATACGTTGAGGTGAAGATCTTTAAAGTCGCAGGTGATTTTGAAGTATATGCCGATGAGTTTTGTCTGACGACAAATACAAATGATCCCTGTAATCCTGATATTACGGCACCAGTATTTACCAATTGCCCGATTACAGATGTTTTTGTCAGTACGACTAGTGCTCCAACGCCAGTATCTTTTACTACACCAATAGCAATCGATAATTGTGGGAATGTTGATTTAGATGCTAATTATCAGAGTGGTGACCTTTTCCCAGAGGGCCTTACTGTGGTGCAGTATATTGCAGTTGATGAATCGGGGAATGAAGCTTTTTGTAGTTTTAATGTAATAGTTACCGTAGATCCGGTAGACGAAGAAGGCTGTTACTTTGAAGAAGTTTATGAAGAGGTGCCTTCAAATGTGAGCTTCCGCTCCATTAGAGCAAAAGAAGAAACGGATGGTTCTTTTGTCTTACAAACCTTTGACCAGGACGCTGCTTTTGGTTTAAGTACTTCACTTGTAAATGTTAGTGAGAATGGAACCTACGAGGACTATAACTATTTGGGAAGTCTTCCTTATCCATTAGGTGCTATAGACGATGGATACCTAAATGCTTCAAATAATGGGAATGGTGATTTTTCATTAGAACGGTTTCTATTTGGGGGAACCTCCCAATGGGTACAGAATTATAGCATTCCAGGGGTAAGTAATTTTACATTCTCCTCTGCCAGCCAAGTCGATGATACTTATATTATTACCGGAATAGTGAATAAAAATAACGAACCAGATAATCAGTTCTACCCCTTTTTCTTTCAGGTTGACCTAGAAGGTAATGGGATTACTTATAGTATAGGTGGTTTACTTTCAGGCTTCGCTTCTATTTCATTTGCGAGTAAAAGTAATACCGGGTATTTTCTGAGAGCGTATTATCCAACCAGTATATCTTCCTCTGTGATGAAAACTAACTTCCAGGGGGATGTCCTATGGGAAACTAATTTTCCAAATGGCGAGGCTTCTTCATTAAGAAATGTTTCGGAAGCAATGGACGGGTCAATTTACGTTTCTATACTCGGTGGTGCTCCTACGGTTCCTTTTGCTCCATTATCGGTTGGAAACTTTTATAAACTGAATTCAAATGGTGATCAAGAGTGGAATCGGACCATTTCTTTTCCGGAAAGTTCTATTGCCTTACCTTCGATATTAGCGGTAAATGACGGTGCTGTTATTAGTTATGTTTTACGTGAAAATGGGGTGAGTTCCTTTAAGTACCAGAAGGTGAGTCCCGGCAATGCTATTCTTTGGGGATATACATATGGTAATAATGATGCAAGTATTCAATTACAAACCCAAGATGGCGGACTATTATTTGCGGGAATAAAAGAAACCGGATTAGGACAAGGATCATACACTGCAGAGCCTTACTTATTAAAAACAACTTCAGAAGGGAACCTGCTACCGCCATGTGATAGTACACCAGTAGAACAAGCTGATTTGATCCTTGGAGATTTAAATGCTCCAGCTTTGATCATGGCAGGGGAAGTAATAGAATATACTTTTAGCTTAAGTAATATAGGTACAGCGGATGCAAGTAATAATTTTTCTATTAAGGCGTACTTCTCAACCGATGCGTCCTTAAGTGCGGATGATATTTTTGATGGGATTGTACCAACCGGAAACGTAGGAGCCGGAGTTACTATTCCTAATGTGACAGGTGCTTCGACGGTTCCGAATCTTGCTCCGGGGCAATATTATCTTATACTTAAAGTAGACGCTGATGATGAAATAATGGAGTCCAATGAAGCGAATAACACAATTGTAAGTTTGTTGACTATCGAATCAGAAGAGCCAACAGATTTTCCGGATCTTACCATTTCAGATATCATTCTACCGGAAGCTGTTTTTACTGGAGCAGCCTTCCAATATCAATACACCATTTCGAATGAAGGTACAGTTGCTTCACCAAGCACTTATATAATCAAAGTGTATCTGTCAACTGATGAAAGTGTTGATAATAACGATATACTTTTGGAGTCTATCCTGGCTTCAACTATACAACCGGGACAGGTATTTCAATTTACTGGAACGGAACTATTGCCAAATGTCGACCTGGGAGATTATTTTATCATTATGGTAATCGATGCTAATAATGAGGTGGTAGAATCCAACGAAAATAATAACCAGGCTGCTAGCTCCTTTAGTGTGATTGGAGATATTCCACCTGGGGAATACTGTGAAGTGACTTCTGCTTTTCCGTGGCACGAATGGATCTCTAATGTGAAGCTGAATGATTTCGAAAATCCTTCCGGCAAAAGCGTTTATAGTGATTTTACAGATTTGGGACCGGTGGTAGTGGAGCAAGGCGGAGCCTTAGCATTCGAGTTTACGGCGACTTTTAGTTATTTCACCTATAATGAATTCTTATACTATTATATTGACTGGAATAATAATGGCGTATTTGAAGAAAGTGAAACAGGTGGGGCCTTCTTTAATCCTATACCTCCAGGAAATGGGGTAACTATACAATCTATAGGAACGGTAACGGTTCCAACAACGACAAGTCCGGGGACTAAACGGATTCGCATTATCCTTAGCAGAGAAGCACCCGTTACTTGTGGGGAGATAGCATTTGGAGAGATTGAGGATTACGAAATCGAAGTTGTTCCTGCCGGTGGAATGCAGGCGCAGTTGAGGACTTTTGACCCCACAGAAATTATTGTTTATCCCAACCCGGTTCATAATGAACTGACCCTGGAATTCAGGAGTGATTTGCCTGCGCAGACCGTTCAGGTACTTGACGTTTATGGCCAGGTGAAATATACCCAGGACGTGGATCAGCGGCAAAGCGGTGACGCTTATCGGCGAATAAATATAAATACCTCTGACTGGATCAACGGAGCTTATTTTATTCAGTTGACCGGACCTTTTAAGACCAGAACCAAGCGGGTAATGGTCCAAAGGACATACTAGTTTTTATTCGCTGAGGCTTGCATGCTGATCTTGCAGATCATCCTGTAAGCTCCTCTGAATCAGGGATCAGGTTCCATGTTTACGCTTTTTGTAGGCATGGAACCTGTTTTTTAGCCTGAACAGGCCAATTTACAAGGCAATCCCTGCTCGAATATTGGATATCTAGGGTACTAATTATGATTCGATTGCGTTTCTTTCCTTACCTTTGTATTTCATTCAAAAATTTGAAATCTACACAACTATGGATTTATTCGATAGAATCAGAAACAACCCAGGGCCGCTAGGGCAATGGTCAGAGATCGCAGAAGGTTACTGGATCTTTCCAAAATTGAAAGGAGAATTGGCGAATCGTATGGAATTCAACGGCAAAGAAGTGATTTGCTGGTCCGTCAATAATTACCTAGGCTTAGGTAACCATCCAGATATTCGAAAAGCAGATGCAGATGCAGCAGCTGAGTGGGGCTTAGCTTACCCGATGGGTAGCCGAATGATGTCTGGTAATACAGATTTACACGATGAGTTAGAGCAACAACTAGCAGCTTTCGAGCAAAAAGAAGCGGCAGTATTGGTCAACTTCGGTTACCAGGGGATTATGTCAGCTATCGATGCTTTACTAAGCCCTCGAGGACGTGATGTAGTAGTTTATGATGCAGAAAGTCATGCATGTATTGTTGATGGTGTTCGAATGTATCCGGGCAAACGTTTTGCTTTTCAACATAATGACATTGACAACTTAAAAATCCAACTAGAACGCGCAACTAAGATTGTCGAAAAGACTAAAGGAGGAATCCTTGTGATCAGTGAAGGAGTGTTTGGAATGCGTGGAGATCAAGGGAAACTAAAAGAAATAGTTGAACTCAAAAAACAATATGACTTCCGTTTATTAGTAGATGATGCACATGGCTTCGGCGTTCTTGGAGCAACAGGTGCTGGCGCCGGAGAAGAGCAGGGGGTACAAGATGAGATTGATGTTTACTTCTCTACTTTTGCCAAATCAATGGCCAGTGTCGGTGCTTTCTTAGCAGGCGACAAAGATATTATCAACTTCCTGAAATATAACATGCGCTCGCAAATCTACGCGAAGTCGCTTCCAATGCCTTTTGTACAAAGTGCATTATTACGCTTCAAGATGTTACAGGACACTAAGCATAAGGATAAGCTTTGGGAAAATGTAAATGCATTACAAAGCGGATTGAAAGCACGTGGATTTGATATAGGAAATACCAACTCTTGTGTTACTCCAGTATATATGCACGGCTCGGTAGAAGAAGCAATGCGAATGGTACATGACCTTCGGGAGAATCACAGAATCTTCTGTTCAATTGTGGTATATCCGGTAATCCCTAAAGGAATGATTATCCTTCGTTTGATCCCAACTGCAGTTCATACCTTAGATGACATCGAAGAATCACTCAATGCTTTCGATGCGATCAGCGGTAAATTAAAAGGCGGCGAATATCAGAAAGAAGTTGCCTGGGAAGAACTTTACCAGCGATAAAATATAAAACTTAAGAAGGTTAAGAGAACGGTACTAAGCGCTTTCTTAACCTTCGTAAGTTCTTAACCTCATTAACCCTTTTAACTTTTGTTACATGGTCATTTCTGGCATTCAACAAGTTGGTATTGGTATTCCTAATGTGCACGAAGCTTTCAATTGGTATAATAAGCACCTCGGAATGGATATTCAGGTATTCGATGAAGCGGCAGAGGCAGCACTTATGCTTAACTATACCGGAGGCGAACCTCGAAGCCGTCATGCAAAGTTAGCGATCAATATCCAGGGTGGAGGTGGATTGGAGATTTGGCAATACACCTCACGAGTGCCGCAGCCAGCAGCCTTTGATATTCAGTTAGGAGATTACGGAATCTTCGTGGCTAAGTTCAAAAGCCGTGATGTCCAACGCTCTTATGATATCCTAAAAAAACAAGGTGTCAATCTGTTAGGAGTTGTGGAGACTAATCCTGCTGGCAGCAAACATTTCTATTTGAAAGATCCTTATGGAAATATTTGTGAGGTGATTGAAGCTAGTGATTGGTTTAAATCTTATAAATCACATACCGGCGGTGTTTATGGTTGTACGATCGGTGTTTCTGATATTGATCAGTCAAAAGAATTTTACGCCTCTATTTTAGGTTACGATAAAGTGCTTAGTGATACCACGAGTAATTTTGCAGACTACGCCGGAATCCCCGGAGGGGAAAAACAGTTTCGTCGTGTTATCCTTAAGAATGGACAAAAACGAGAGGGAGCGTTTAGCCGTTTACTCGGCGACAGCGAAATAGAATTAGTGCAAGTACTTGATCGAACACCACAGTTAATTTATAAAGATCGCCTTTGGGGAGATTTAGGATTCATTCACCTTTGTTTTGATATCAATGGAATGAACGAATTGCGTCAACTTTGTGAATCCAAAGGCCATCCGTTTACTGCCGATAGCGCTGATAGTTTTGATATGGGGGAAGCGGCCGGGCATTTTTCTTATATCGAAGATCCGGATGGCACCTTGATTGAATTTGTCGAAACACATAAGGTACCTGTCCTCAAAAAAATTAACTGGTACATGAATCTCCGAAATCGAGATCCAAAGAAACCATTACCTAATTGGATGGTAAGTGCCCTTGCTCTCAATCGCAAAAAATGAAATTCAACGTAGGCTTTCAACTCACAATTAACTGTATTTTGCTTGCATTCTTCTTTGGTGCATGTAGTACCTCAGTGGCCACTGTTGATACAGCGTACGAAGAACCACAATCCGTAGAAATATTTCTCGATGGCCAATTCAAAGAAGTGTTGTTAAAAGATTTTTCAGAACCTACTGAAGGGATGATGCAGTTTCTGCATAATATGTACACCGGGATAAAGTACCCTTATGAGGCGCGGAGTAACGGAATACAAGGTATTGTAATGATTAAGATTACGGTGAATGAATTAGGTGTGCTGGAAGACGCAGTAGTCAGTGAGGGCCTGGGGTATGGATGCGACGAAGAAGCACTTAAAGCCGTACTCAAAGCTGGACAAATGGGCTTTACACCAGCGATTTATGAAGGCAAACCCGTAAAGTCCAGATTCGATATTCCAGTAAAATTCAAGTTTGCCTAAACACTTAAAGAACTCCTACTCGGTATCCGGATCAGATGCCGCTTTATCTTTTTCCAAGGCCTCTTTTTTTAACTTCTTTCTCAGGTATCCCAGTGTAAATAAAACAGCTATACAAAGAAACACAGTGAGGATGATTAATCCACTAATCACAGTCTGTGCTCCTTCTTCTGAAATGATACCTGACCTGGCAATAGGCGCTTTTAATAAGTAAAGCAGAATGCTCAACAGAGGAAGACCAATTAATAACATTCGTGCCAGGGAATAACAATTTCGGATTTTATCCTCATTGGGTATTTCGTTCCACGGATCGTATTCTTCGGCCATCTGTTTATTCTTTTTTCGTTCAACGAGCGATTAAGCTTCCATTTCTTCTCTTAATAATGCAACGATTGCAGTACGGTCATCATCTAGAGATTCTGCGAATTCTAATGCATTCTGATTACTCGCATTCTTTATAGCAGGGTCTGCACCTTCCGCTAAAAGTCCGGTCACCCAATCAATTCGATTGTGGAGGATAGCCCATTCAAGCAAAGACTTCTCCTTGGTAACCATATTAAGGTTAACCTTGTTTTTAGCAAGAACAGGTAAGGTTCCGATACCCGCTTTTTCAATCGCCTTCACGATTGGACAAACACCCTCTTTTCCTCCAAAGCTAGGATCTGCTCCGGCCTGTAAAAGCAAGTTCATCATCCTTGGATCTTTGTAGGCTAAAAACTGAGGGCTCAATAACTGCTCTCCATCATTGATGATATCTTTGATCTTATCTGGATGATGCTCTATAATGAATTCAACTAACTCGTACATGTTATGGCTGACCGCCTTGGTAAAAGGAGAATGTTTTTTCTGAGGGACAAAACTCAAGGCATCTGCACCTTGCTCGATTAGGAATTTAGCAAGTTTCGAATTCTGCATCCGGATAGCCATCATCAGAGGAGTAGAATTATAAAAAGGATCAAAAGTGTTTAAATCCTCAACCTTTTCCACAAAGTATTTTACCGCTTCACTATCCTTGCTCTGCATCGCCTTTAATAGAGGGCGCGCGTATCCATCTTTTCCTACTTCATATAATTCCTCCATTGTTTGCTTTGCCTCTGCCTCCGCTTTTGCCTTCTTGGCCTCTTCTGCTGCTGCTTTCTTTTGAGCTGCTTCCTCTCTACGCTTCCGGGCCGCTTCTGCCTGTGCTTTTAACTGCTCATGTTTTTTTCTGTCATTCGCCAGTCGTTCCTGCTTGGAAACATCCTTTGCTCCTTCGAGCAGCGCTAAAACCTCCGGACGATCCATTCGCTTCGCTTCTTGCATCGGCGTAATTCCTTTGCCATTAGGCTGATGAATGTCCGCACCTTTTTCCAAAAGCATTTCAATGATCGTTTCATGTTCCCAGTACACAGCTTTGAATAAGGCAGTATCACCATTGGGATCCCTAAGGTTAGGGTTGGCCTTCGCTTCTAGTAATAATTCGACAATCTCTGCACTATTATTATCCACTGCAATCGGAAGCGCAATACGATAGATGCCGTCTCTTTTATTTGGATCAACTCCAGCGCGCAGTACGCGCTCTACCTGATCCACATCATTTTGATCAACGGCTCGGATAAGATCCGTTACATCAAAAGTCAATCGATCTCTTATATTTTGAGTGCTACGGTCAATAAAGTCCCCTAACTTTCCAAAAAATTCATCTCCTGTCATTTTCTATATTACTTTCTTTGATAGATGGATCTCACTTATAGTCGATTCCAACTAAATCTTATGATTAAATTTGTAAATCAAAGATAAAAATTTTCCAATGTTTTGACTTTCTTCAAAGATGAAACCTAAGGATTACTATACATAGGCAAGGTACTCAGAACACTAAACTTCAAATTAACTAGAGTACATTTCTCATTTTCGCTATTTTTGCATTATGCAAGTGGACCAAAACAAATCAAGACGCGCCGTAATTTTAGAATGTGCCGCCCGGCTTTTTCGTGAAAAAGGCTATAAAGCTACCTCTATGCGGAATATTGCGGAAGCAGTTGGTATTCAAGGGGCAAGCCTCTATAATCATATTACAGGTAAACAAGAAATCCTGGTAGAGCTACTCATGTCTATTGCTCGTCTTTTTACCAAAGAGATGAATGAAATCAATAAATCTTCCCTCCCTGCGGTCGATAAACTTAAACGCCTCATTAGTATCCATATTCGCTATACTGCTGAACAAACTGACGCTATTTCCATTATTACGAGTGAGTGGGCGCACTTGGAAGAGCCAACCTTATCAGAGTACCTGGGTTTGCGGAATGCCTACGAGGAAAAATTTGAGCAAATTATCAAAGAATGTATTGCAGACGGCACCTTTGAAAATGTTAATCCGAAAATTGCACTTTTTTCGATCTTATCGACGCTTCGCTGGTTATATTCCTGGTACGGAAAACAAAAAAACATCAATCCAATCGAGCTAGAACAGGAAATGATCCACTGTTTATTAATGGGGCTGATTAAACGGTAAAATTTTTGTACCTTTAACTAACGTTTGTTAGTTAGATATGATAAAGTGTTAGTTTTGATCAAATAAAACCATTTCGAAGATGAATAAACTAGGAAATTATGTCCAAGGTCAATGGATGCATGGTGAAGGAGAAGGAAATCCTTTGTTTGATGCAGTGACCGGAGAGATTATTTCACATGCAAGTACTAAAGGGCTGGACTTTGGAGCTATCCTCCAATATGGTAGAAATACCGGAGGGCCGGTACTTCGCAAAATGACCTTCCATCAAAGAGGCGTAATGCTCAAAAAGCTAGCACTCTATCTCACTAAACGAAAAGACAAATTCTACGAAATAAGTTATCGCACCGGAGCGACGAAAGTTGATAGCTGGATTGATATTGAAGGTGGCTTCGGTAATTTATTCGCTAATGCCTCTTTACGTAAGAAGTTTCCAAATCAAACTTATCATGTTGATGGTGACCCGATTGACCTTTCAAAAGGTGGTAGCTTTATGGGGCATCATATCATGGTACCTAAAGAAGGCGTTGCGATTCATATCAATGCTTATAATTTCCCAGTCTGGGGGATGCTTGAAAAATGTGCGGTTAACTGGATGGCCGGCGTACCTGCTGTGGTTAAACCTGCAACGGCGACTTCCTTCTTAACAGAAGCCGTTGTCCGCGAAATTATTGCTTCAGGTATTTTACCTGAAGGCGCATTACAACTTATCTGCGGATCTGCCAGATCAATTTTGGATACTGTAGAATCTCAGGACGTAGTTACTTTTACCGGTTCTGCTGAAACAGGCCGAATGTTAAAAGCTCATCCGCGGATTATTCAAGAGGCTGTTCCTTTTAATATGGAAGCAGATTCACTTAACTGCTCTGTATTAGGTGAAGATGCTGCTCCGGGTACCGAAGAATTTAATCTGTTTATCAAGGAAGTCAGAAAAGAAATGACGGTCAAGTGTGGTCAGAAATGTACGGCTATTCGGCGAATCATTGTGCCTGAAGCTTTTATCGAAGATGTTCAAATTGCATTGGGTAAATCATTGTCTAAAATAACAATTGGTAATCCAGCCTTAAAAGAGGTCCGAATGGGAGCATTGGCAAGTCGTGCTCAGGTAGACGAAGTATTAGATCGGGTGAAAACACTCACACAAACAGCAGAGATGGTCTATGGAAAAATGGACGACCTCGAATTAATTGACGCCGATGCAAAGAAAGGCGCTTTCTTAAGCCCGATCCTATTACTAGAAAAGAATCCTCATCAAAATCAGGCGGTACATGAAGTAGAAGCTTTTGGGCCTGTAAGTACCATTATGCCTTATAAGGATTTGGAGGATGCTGTGCAATTAGCCAAAATGGGTAAAGGCTCTCTATGTTGTTCGATCTCTACTAATGATGATAAGATTGCTCGGGATTTTGTGATTGGTGCAGCAAGTCATCACGGTCGTATCCTGGTTTTAAATCGAGAATCTGCCAAACAAAGTACAGGTCATGGTTCTCCTCTGCCAACACTAGTACATGGCGGCCCTGGTCGTGCCGGAGGAGGAGAAGAGATGGGTGGAATGCGTGGCGTAAAACATTATCTACAACGATGTGCGATACAAGGATCACCAACCACACTTACTGCAGTAACAGGAATTTATCAGCAAGGTGCTAAATATAAAGAAGCACCACAACATCCATTTAAATACCATTTTGAAGATATCGAAGTAGGAATGTCCTTGCTAACACATAAGCGAACGGTCACCGATACGGATATCATCAATTTTGCGAATGTCACCTGGGATCATTTTTATGCGCATACTGATATTACTTCACTAGGTGGAACCATCTTTGAAAAGCGTGCTGCACATGGATACTTTATCCTGGGCGCAGCAGCAGGGCTTTTTGTGTATCCAAATAAAGGCCCGGTAGCAGCAAATTATGGTCTGGACGAATGTCGGTTTTTAAAACCAATCTATCATAATGACACCATCCAGGTAAGACTAACCTGTAAAGAAAGGGTAGAGCGAGATAGCCGTGGTCGAGAGTTTCCATCAGGAGTTGTTAAATGGTTTGTGGAAGTGTATGATCAGGAAGACGAACTTTGTGCGACCGCAACGGTACTTACCTTAGTACAGAAGAAGAGTCCGTTTCAGGAGTTTACGAGAGCAAATGTAGAAGGCAGTATGTCGCTTTTAACAGAGGCTACTTCCGCTAATTGGGGAATTATGACGCCACAACATATGGTCGAACATTTAGAGGATCAATTCCAGGTAGCGCTTGGTAAAACTTCAGAGAAGTTAGCGATACCTGAAGCAAAAGTGGAGCGTTATCAAGAGAGCTTATTTAATTATCGAAAGATGCCTAAAGAGTTTAAGCATCCCGACCTTGATCCTGATAAACCAGCTAAGTTGAGATACGATAATCTTGAGGCAGCAAAGACAGCTTTTTTCAAAGCTTACGATGAATACGAAGCATATTATAAAGCGAACCCAGAAGCGGTTCATCTGAATCCAATGTTTGGACCGTTGGATAAAGAGCTTTGGGATTTGATGCATCGCAAGCATTTCCATCATCACTTTGAACAGTTTGATATAATAATGAAGACGGAATGAATGAGGTAAAACCATTCAATAGTTTTAATTCATTCTTCATTTTCTAAAAAATCATCATGGTCAATTTCAAAAATATCGTCGAACCTAAAACCCTGAAAAAAGCTTTTAGTCTGATGGCTCAGGCAAAAGCTTTGACAGAACTTTATGAGGAAAACTTCAAACTCGTTTCAAAATATGTACATGCGACTTCGCGTGGGCACGAAGCGATTCAGCTAGCTGCTGCTTTGCAGTTGAAGCCACAGGATTTTGCGTTTCCATATTATCGGGATGATGCGTTTTTGTTAGGCATTGGGATGCAACCTTATGACCTAATGTTGCAATTGCTGGCGAAGCGGGAGGATCCGTTTTCAGGAGGACGTTCGTATTATGCTCACCCTAGTTTGAAAGACGAAGATAAACCCCAGATTCCGCACCAGTCCTCTGCAACAGGTATGCAAGCTATCCCTGCAACTGGTTCTGCGATGGGGATGCAGTACAAAGAGAAACTGTCGATGGAACAGTGGGAGGATCATGAAGCACCGATAGTAGTTTGTTCAATTGGAGATGCAGCGATTACGGAAGGAGAAGTTGCGGAGGCATTTCAGATGGCTGCTTTGAAACAACTACCAATTTTATATTTGGTGCAGGATAATGAATGGGATATCTCGGCAAGTGCGGATGAAATTCGTGCGCAGAATGCCGCAGAATATATTAGTGGATTTAAAGGGATTGAAGCAGTAAGTATTGACGGAAGTGATTTTAATGCATCCTACCTTACCCTTAAGCAAGTAGTGGAAACAATGCGTAAAGAACGTCGTCCGTTTTTGGTGCATGCGACAGTACCTTTGTTGAACCATCATACCTCTGGTGTTAGAATGGAATGGTACAGAGATGACTTAGAAGAAGATAAATTAGAAGATCCATATCCGAAACTTATAGAGCTATTGCACGGAGCTGGAGTTTCAGCGACGGAGATCAGCGAATTAGAAGAAAATGCAAAAGCAAAAGTCCTGGAAGATTTTCAAAAAGCGCAGGCTGCTGAAGATCCGACAGCAGCGGATTTGTTGACGCATGATTATGCACCGACGCCAATCGTCGAAGAACAGGGCACACGAAGCCCAGAAGGCGGAGAGGAAGTGGTAATGGTTGATTGTGCTTTACATGCAGTGGAAGAATTAATGCGTGAAGATAAAGGCTGCTTGCTATATGGTCAGGATGTAGGTGCACGATTAGGAGGTGTTTTCCGGGAAGCTGCTACATTGGCACAGAAATTTGGTGATGACCGGGTATTTAATACACCTATTCAGGAAGCATTTATCATTGGAAGCACGGTAGGAATGTCTGCAGTAGGCTTGAAACCAATTGTGGAAGTACAGTTTGCAGATTATATTTTTCCAGGCATTAATCAACTTTTTAGTGAGGTGTCGCGCTCTTGTTATTTATCGAATGGAAAGTTTCCGGTGAGTATGATTTTGCGAGTACCGATTGGCGCTTATGGAAGTGGCGGGCCTTATCATTCTTCGAGTGTAGAGTCTATTGTTGCGAATATCAAAGGCGTGAAAATTGCTTACCCAAGTAATGGTGCTGACCTCAAAGGGTTGATGAAAGCAGCGTATCACGACCCGAATCCGGTGGTAATCTTTGAGCACAAAGGATTGTACTGGTCCAAAGTCAAAGGGACGGAAAAGGCAAGAGTGGTTGAACCTGCCGAAGACTATATCTTACCTTTTGGAAAGGGGAATATTGTATTGACGGCGGAAGATCAGTTGGTAGATTCTGGTAAGTCGATGTGCATTGTTACCTATGGTATGGGCGTGCACTGGGCACTTAATGCTGCGAAGCAGTTTCCGGGACAAATTGAAGTTTTGGACCTTCGAACCTTAAATCCAATTGATGAAAAACTTATTGAACAAACGGTAAATCGCCACGGTAAATGTCTGGTATTAACGGAGGAAACTATTAATAATTCTTTTGCACGTGCACTCGCTGGTAGAATCCAAGAGATTTGCTTTGAACAATTGGATGCT
The DNA here is from genome assembly GCA_020631105.1 of Saprospiraceae bacterium. Taxonomy (GTDB): domain Bacteria; phylum Bacteroidota; class Bacteroidia; order Chitinophagales; family Saprospiraceae; genus JAHDHW01. Next base: position 39,332 of record JAHDHW010000025.1, read on the forward strand.
CCGGTACGAACCTTAGGGTCAGTGAATATGCCGGCTATTCCTTTGAATAGTTTGTTAGAAGCGACGATGTTGCCTAATGCGGATCGGGTTGCTAAAGCAATAGAAGGCTTGTTAGATTATTAGTGATTTAATATTATAGAGTTTTGTTAATTAGTGGTAGTATGACTGTAGGTCGTACTACCACTTT
>JAHDHW010000025.1:39618-41970 GCA_020631105.1 Saprospiraceae bacterium
GTCGTACTACCACTTTAATTTTCTAATCGTTCACTACCACAATAAACATTGAAGCGCTGATCACGAACAAAACCTAAAACTGTCATTCCTACTTCTTCGGCAAGAGATATTGCTAAACTGGAGGGGGCACCGACCGCAGCTAATATTGGAATCTGAGCCATTGCTGCTTTTTGGATAAGCTCAAAGCTGGCTCTTCCGCTGACTAAGATCAAGTTGTCTTTTAGCGGAATATTATGATCTAAGAAACATGCCCCGATTAATTTGTCTACTGCATTATGCCTGCCTACATCTTCCCGGAGTAAGGTTAAATTACCGTCACTATCAAATAATGCTGCCGCATGTAATCCGCCCGTTTGGTCAAAGACTTCTTGTTGTGCACGAAGTCGCTCGGGGAGTTGATGGATAAGTTGAGGAGAGAAAGCACTTTTTTGTGATTTAAGGGATTGAATCCCGGTAGCCTTCACCGCATCAATAGACGTTTTTCCACAAACCCCACAACTGGAAGTTGTGTAAAAATGTCGCTCTAGTTTTTTAGTATCGACTTTGATATTGTCTTTTAGTTTTACCAAAACGATATTGCCATCCAATTCTGGATTCCAACCTTTGGGATGTTCGATACGTTCAATTTGATCGGGAGATTGAAGTATACCTTCTGTATAAAGGAAACCTGCGGCGAGATCAAAATCATTACCGGGAGTACGCATAGTTATTGAAATACTCTTAATCCCTTCTGAAGTACCCAGGCGTATCTCTAAAGGCTCCTCAATAGCGAGCTGGTCCATGCGCTGGATTGCACCGGATTGATCAAAATGTTGAATAGAAATGGATGCTGTTGATTTCATTGTGCAGCGATGACGTTAAGTTCCTGATGTGGTATAAGCCACTGATTTTTTTCTAAATCTACTTTGCCATTCATTTGTTCAAGAACAACACGGTCAACGACCTGTAGGCCTCTTTCTGACATTGCTTCGAAGGTATCGATTCCATCGTTGTCGAATCCTACTCGAGTCCGATGAATATTGAATTTGTTAGCAAACTTTTGACCGAAAGCGGCTTCGACTCCTGATTTTCCTAACATGAAACCAAGCAAGCCACCCCAGGTGGCTGTTGGATTGTCTGAGTCCCATCCGGCAAGCGCGCCAATCTTGATCGTTTCTTTAATGTCTCCTTCACCGTAAAGCCAGCTGACTACTCCTGCTCCAAAGTTGATACCTGCGGCAAAACAGCCATTACAGGATTCATCCTTTGTTGACCATTTATAATTGTCTTCTTGTCGAACCTGATATTTTTCATGTAGTGAATCCCGCGCTTGTTCCCAGGTCGCGCCGGCTTGATATTGTGCTTTTACATAATCATACATTTTGGCAGAATAACTATCGTTAGGTAAGCGTTTTCGAGCTTGCTCTGCCATCCACTGGGTTTGTTCTTTTGTTGATTTTGAACTATGGTGAATTTTGACGTAAGGAGCTAAAGCATACATGATGATATGAAACTCTGATATCCATTCGGCATCATTTCGGGCTGTAGTCTGAATCGGAAGATGTGCCATTTGGATGGCAATATCTGGTCGCGTTGGCGCAAAGAAACCAAAGATTTCTGTGGTGAGTTGTGCATCAATCATTTCATAATGCGGATTATGTTCTGGTAAGCTAGTTGCTGGCGGTACCATTCCTTCTTTCATCAGGTCAAAGGCTTGTTGATTGGAAACCCAAAGGAAATTTTCTTCCTCTTTTTTGATGTGGCTTAACCAACCGTCTCGAATTTGTTCGCCAGTAAGAAATGAAGTATTATTTGCCAAAAGTAAATGTTGCCAAATATATTCAATATCGGTATCGTCGTCTGCTCCCCAGACACCGCCTTCGTCTTCTACTAAAAATGTGATCGTATCTGAATAATTATTAGAACCCCAAAGGTTTGGTTGATCGGGTTGCCCCCAAGCTTCACGGGTATAGAATCCGGCACATTTTCCATCTTTACCTGCTCCACCGATTTTATCCATTTCGGTGATAAGTCCAGTCCAGTTGGCGATGCATTGTCCGAGCCAGAATCCATGAAGCTGCTCGGCATACGCAGCTCGATCGATTTGGTGAACGGCTTGGTCTTCTTTCGGAGCTTGTTCGGCGGGAGCCGAATCAGTGCAGGATAAACTTAGTATCAGAATGAAGATTAACCCTGGGTTACGAACTAAGTTTATTAAGCTTGTAATATTGTTCGATGAGGAGGCTTGATGAAATGGTGTTGGAGGCTTCATGCGAATCGTTTATGATATTAATAAGGGAGAAGATAAGGAGATTTAATGTTTTTTTATTTTTGGTGTGAATGTGTGATGGAATGCAAGTTAGAAACTTGCTG
>JAHDHW010000215.1:0-5631 GCA_020631105.1 Saprospiraceae bacterium
TATGACCTACCTCGACGGTACTAAAGAACAGTTCCAGCAATTCATGGCAATGCCTATTGAGGGTTCTTTAAAAATGCTTAATCTCCTAAAGTTCAAACCACTAATTGATCATTCTAATAAGTCAGGCGCTGAACATTATCAAAACTACCTGAAAGCTGCACAACCATTTTTTGCAATTTCAGGTGCTAAGATTATATTCTATGGCAATCCTCAGCTCATGCTAATTGGTCCAAGTGAACTAGAATGGGATAAAGTGCTGATTGTAGAATATCCAAATAGAGAAGCCTTCCTCTCCATGGTTATGAATAAAGACTATCCTTCACATATCCGAAAAGAAGCCTTAGAAGACTCTCGACTCATTTATTGTTCTTAAAAATATTTTAGCCAAATAAATTCAAATGACTGTAAAAGACAAAGTTGTTATCGTTACGGGTGCCGGATCAGGTATTGGTGCGGCAAGTGCAAAATTATTTGCCGCAAATGGTGCTCGTGTGATTATTTCAGATGTAAATTTCGGCAACGCACAAAAAGTAGCCTATGAGATTAGTCAGACGGGCGCTGCTGCCAGTGCAACCCAAACAGATGTTACCAGCTACGAAGCTGTTGAAAATTTAATCAAAGAGGTAGTCAATGATTACGGCAAACTCGATGTCATCGTAAACAATGCCGGAATTGGTCCTCGACAACCTGCAAAAACAGCAAAACATACACTGGAAGATTGGGACCGGGTAATCGCGGTAAATCAGACGGGCGTATTCTATTGCATGAAAGTCGCCTTGCAGCAAATGATGGAGCAAGGGTACGGTAACATTGTAAATATTGCTTCACTCGCGGGTCTAAAAGCCTCTGGCAATAACCTGTCGTATAGCGCTAGCAAATTTGCCGTGGTCGGAATGACTAAATCCGCTGCACTGGAGTATGCTTCTAAGAATATACGCATCAATGCAGTTTGTCCAGGGTATACGCAGTCCGCATTGCTAGATCAGCTCAAGTCCGTACGACCAGATATGGAAGATCTCTTACTTCGTACTATTCCAATGAAACGCTTTGGTGAAGTAGATGAAATTGCGCAAGCTGTAGTCTGGCTTGCTTCTGAAGAAACGAAATTTATCACTGGACAGACGATTACGCTGGATGGCGGGACTTCGCTTTAATTTTACAATTGTTGTAATGCAAGTTACAAACTTGCAAGATTTTCATATTCCAAGTTACGGCTCGTAACTCACCTAAACTTGAAATAAATTTTGCTTCTTTCAAGTTTAGCAAAGCGTAACTTGGAAGCAAGGATTTTAGCCAGTTTGTAACTGGCGTCAACATAAAAGCTACAAAAGAATAACTTATGCAATACATCCATACAACAATCAAAGACAACTACGCCATCGTTCAGATGCAACGAGGTAAAGTCAATGCACTCAACCATGACATGGTGGAAGAAATCCGCACCACGTTCAAACAACTTGGAGAAAATGATGCTGTACGCGGCGTAATCCTTACCGGAATCCCTAAGATATTTTCTGCGGGACTAGACCTCATTGAGCTATACAGCTATGATGAAGATAAGATGACAGCATTTTTCATCTCCTTTGGTAGCATGCACCTGGAACTCGCTTATTTCAAAAAGCCTTTGATTGCAGCTATTAATGGGCACTCGCCTGCCGGCGGTACCGTAATCGCAGTAGCGGCAGATTACCGCATTATGGCTGAAGGGGAAAAATTTACGATCGGATTAAATGAGGTTGCCGTAAACATTCAGATCACTAATAACCTTATAGAAGCGTATGCTTTCTGGATTGGCCGTGGTAATGCACATAAATATGTCCTGGAAGGTAAATTACTTAATTGCCAGGAAGCACTAGCCTGTGGATTAGTCAATGAACTTTGCCCAGGAGAAGAAGTTGTAGCGCGTGCTGAAAAGAAAATGCAACATTACTTAAAAGCAGATAATAACATCCTGATCAATACCAAAGCTAAATTACGTAAGTCTTGGTTTGACAAAATATCAACAGATGCTTCTGAAGATTTGGAAGAGTCCAACCGCATCTGGTGGAATCCGGAAGTCCGTACTAAAATGAAGATGTACGTTGACTACCTTGCGAATAAAAACAAAGTCAAAAGCTAAGCCCTTTCAAACGGTTTATATTATTTTGGGTGCTAAATGATTTTACTTGGTCGAAAATAATTATGACTAATTGGTACTACCAGTTTGATTCTATTATCTAGAGATAGCCGATGTTTCTGTTATCAATTATTCCCACTGGTAGTACCATTGGCCAAATACAATCACTTTGAACCTTATTTTGACTATTGACACCTTTTTAACCTTTGTAATTTTTCATTCATGAATAAACAAGTAGTACTCCGAAAACGCCCAGTAGGTATGCCCGAAGCAGACACCTGGGAAACAATCTCCACTCCCCTTCCCTCTGTAGGCGAAGGTCAAATCCTTATTAAGAATCACTATATCTCCCTTGACCCTGCAATGCGGGGCTGGATGGATGATCGTAAATCCTATATCCCTCCGGTTGCTATTGATGATGTCATGCGCGCAGGTACAATTGGCGAAGTAGTTGAAGCCAATAACCATCCTCAATTTAAAGTTGGAGATGTCGTAACTGGCTGGGGCGGCGTACAACAATACTCTCTTTCTGACGGAGAGATGTACTACAAAGTAGACACTAGTCTTGCTCCAATGCCTACTTATATCGGCACACTCGGTATGCCAGGCATGACTGCATACTTTGGAATTCTTGAAGTAGGAAAAATTAAAGAAGGTGACGTCGTCGTCGTTTCCGGAGCAGCAGGAGCGGTAGGAAGTGTAGTTGGACAAATTGCTAAGATCAAAGGTTGTAAAGTTATCGGTATTGCCGGAGGGCCTGAAAAATGCAAATACCTCATCGATGAGTTAGGCTTCGATGATGCAATCGATTATAAAAATGAAGAAATCAACGCAGGCATCAAACGTACCTGCCCTAAAGGACTGGATGTATACTTCGATAATGTAGGTGGAGATATCCTCGATGCTGCCTTAGCACGTATACGTATGCATGCTCGGATTGTAATTTGTGGAGCTATCTCTCAGTACAATAACCGAACCGCAATCCAGGGGCCTAAAAATTATCTTTCTCTTTTAGTAAACCGTGGAACGATGCAAGGAATGGTCGTCATGGATTATGCGAAAGGATACCGCGAAGCAGCAATGCAAATGGGGATGTGGATGATGGAAGGCAAATTGAAGAGCCGTGAGGATGTCTATGATGGGATCGAAAATTTTTACGATACGTTTCAGCGTTTGTTTACCGGCGAGAAAAAAGGAAAACTCGTGTTGAAAGTTCTTGAGGAGTAAACAACAGAATTAATATCGGATACTCAACATCAGGGCTGTTCGAAAGAATATTGAATCTCGAATGAAACAATATTGAATATTGAATGAAGATTAGTTTTCAGGTTTATACGCTCTATATATCAAACTTTAGTAGCGTGACTTTTATTCAATATATTATTCAAGATTCAACATTGGCTATTCTTTAAAAGCTTAGAATTCTTTCGAACTGTCCTGACTCAATATTGGGTATTCGATATTAATCTACTACAACTTGCCCTCCTGTTTATTAACCATCACCATCATTATTCCTTGTACTTTCCGATGGTATCAAAATTCAAAAATACTAGCGTAAAAAAGAAATAGGGAACTAATAGTGCCAAAATAGGAAGGTCCCATTTCAGTTTTGATTGTAAGCCCACAAACAAAATTACACTGACTATAAAAATAACAAGTCCAACCAGGTTAGCCTTTGTGTAATTATACTTTATATATTCTTGGCAATTTGGACAAGTCCACTTAGGGAAACCAAATTTCATCACATACCTTTTTACAAATAATAAAAGAGGAAACTGATATCCACATTCAGGGCACATCCTTGGCCCTTTATCCATATCAACTGAATCTAGTATATTGTTCTTTTTGGACATTGCTTTTATTATTTTCTTGCTAAGCTTATTGAAGCTTCTTCTTTAAAAGCCTTCAAGCCCAAAATATCAATTTAAAAACATCTTAGAAGTTTTGAGCAACTCCAATATAAAAATAAGAATTCTATAATCCTTATGAACGTTCCCAATCCGGATTGATATGCTTCGCTAAAATGCGCGCACTCTCTTTTATAACCCCAGGATCTTCTCTCATTGACCAAATTCTTTCTCTGGCAAAACGTCCGGCTTTTTGAAGATCAACGATAGGTTCCGGATAGTCTCTACCAATTATAAAATTTTCAAACTGCTGCGCTAAAGGAGGCATGGTCCAGGGCTCATGAATATACTCCTCCGGGCAGTTTGCAAGTTCAGGCACCCACTTTTTAATGAAGTTACCAAAAGGATCCTGATCCTTAGATTGCTTAACCGGATTATACATTCGGATGGTATTTGTCCCCGTAACTCCTGCCTGCATTTGTAGCTGTGGAAAATGTATTCCGGGTTCGAAATCCAAAAATTGTTGCGCAAGATGTTCCGTAATAACTTGCCAGGATTGCCAAAGATGATAGGTTACAAAAGAGACGAGCATCGCTCGCATTCGAAAATTGATATACCCCGTATGTATCAAACAACGCATACAAGCATCGATCAAGGGATAGCCGGTTTGTCCTTTTTTCCAGGCTTGCAACTTCTTCCAGATGACAGGTTGATCCAATTGATTAAAACCCCGATTCAAATGTTCGAATTCCATTCGATCCTCCATCTCAAATTTCTGGATAAAGTGACAATGCCAATGCAATCGGGAGCGAAAGTTTTTTAAGGCTCGGACATGTTTCCCCTCGTTTATCTTTTTATTTACTCGCTGATATACTTGCCGGATGGAAATATTCCCCCAGGCCAAATAGGGCGAAAGCCGGCTACAGCCTACCCTACTCGCTTCGGGTTTGGATATCCAGTTAGCATAATTTGCACAGCGATTATTTAAGAAATCATTTAATACCTCCCAGGCCAGACTTTCTCCTCCCTTTTGGAATCTTTCGGGGTCTTCCATCCATTGAGGAACGTAAGTTTTAAAATTTTCACTGATCTGGTCAACTGTCGTTATCGATAGAAAATTAGCTTTTTTAGGATCAAAGGAATGGAGTGGCTGATCCATAAATTTTAGCCAATCAGTCGACCAGTTTTTACGATTTCGGCGACCACGTTGTACCCCATTATTTTGGAATTCTTTCCATTCTATTTTATGACTTTTAAGAAATCGGGTAACTTCCTTATCTCGATCATACGTGATTCGAATACCTGTTTCTTCGCAAGAAATCACTTTCTCAACTTCAAAGAAATCATTTAATCGCCGAAAGGTTTCCACTGCCTCCCCTTCTACCATTAAAATCGAAGCATTAATCTTTGCTAAACGTTCCTTTAAGTCCGTTAAGGCTTGCCAGATAAATCGAAAATGACGCTCTGAATAATGACCATCATTCAATAGAATAGGCTCAAAAATATACAATAACAAAGTAGGCTTCGATTGCTTCATCGCATAAGCAATTGCAGGCTGATCAAACAGCCGTAAGTCCCGCTTAAACCACAGTATATTTACACTTTCCTTAGCCATGCAAATAAGACAGCAACACTCTCAAATTGTTCAACATTTCCCTCCCCCGTGGT
>JAHDHW010000215.1:5731-7971 GCA_020631105.1 Saprospiraceae bacterium
GCACGACTTACAGTCGTCCTATCACTAAATATCTCGTACAGAACCTGACCTGTGGTAGCACGACTCACAGTCGTCCTACCACTAAAACTTCCAAGACAACGCTCAGCGAATAATAAAAAATAAACATAGGCCATCGCTCCAGTGAAAACTTCTTATTTTCACGCGTACTATCATTAAAAATTCAAAATATGCTTACACGTTTCGTTTTATTTTTTACGCTTTTATGGAGCACTAGCGCAATCGCACAAGATCATCCTGCATTTACCAGTATGGATGTTTTTGAACTAGAGTGGGTCACCAGTCCGCAAATATCTCCCGATGGAGAATGGGTCGTCTATGAAAGAAGAGGAATGGACATTATGAAAGATCGCCGAACCTCCAGACTTTGGTTAATCAAAGCAGATGGTTCCGAACATCAAAAACTAAGTAGCAATGATGTCAATGAATCCCGGCCAACCTGGTCGCCTGACGGCTCTCGAATTGCCTTCGTATCTTCTACTGATCAGGGTTCCGAGCTCTTTGTCTATTGGATTGCCACCGCAAAAATTGCACGCCTCTCCCAATTAGAAAACAGTCCTGGCAATCTCGCCTGGTCACCAGATGGCAAGCATATTGCGTTTACGAAGTTTGTCAATGGATCCGAGCTTTCACTCGTTAAAGCTCCACGCAAACCCAAGGGAGCCGAATGGGCCGATCCTCCACGGGTAACTACTCGCTTCAAGCATGAAAGAGATGGTTCCGGAAAAATGAAACCAGGCTTTACACATATCTTTGTTATTCCCTCTGAAGGTGGAACAGCCAGAAAGGTAACGAAAGGCGACTTTAACCATGGCGCCCCGAAATGGACCAATGATGGTCAGCATTTATTATTTTCTTCTAATATTAAAGAGGATTGGGAATACGATTTTCGCAACTCTGAAATTTATAAGGTATCACTGAGCGGTGGTAAAGTTAGCCCTATTACAGATCGCAATGGCCCAGACTATAGTCTTGCAATTGCGCCAAACGGAAAACGAATGGCCTACGTAGGCTTCGATGATAAAGTACAAACTTACCAACTTACGAATCTCTATGTCAGCGATCTGGAAGGACGTAACAATAAAAAAATTGATTTAAAGCTCGATCGCTCCGTTTCTAATCCGGTTTGGGATAGCGCAAGTCGCGGTATTTACTTTCAGTATGACGATAAGGGAAATACTAAGATCGGCTACTTCGGTGCAGACGGTAAAGTAAGAAAGGTAGCGGATGATCTTGGTGGTGTTGGCATCGGACGTCCTTATGGCGGCGGTTCCTTTTCGGTATCCAATAATGGAACTATCGTTTATACACACACTACTCCTGAGCATCCTTCTGAATTAGCAATTGTCCGTAATGGCAAAACTACATTACTGACTAATCTAAATGAGGATTTACTTGGACAACGAACTTTGGGTCAGGTAGAAGAGATTTGGTATAAATCAACTGTCGATGGAAGAGACATTCAGGGTTGGATTGTTAAACCTCCGTTTTTTGATAACACTAAAAAATACCCCATGCTGGTAGAGAATCATGGCGGACCAATCTCTAATTACGGAGATCGTTTTTCTCCTGAAATACAACTTTATGCTTCGGCAGGTTATGTGGTTTTCTATCCTAATCCAAGAGGTAGTACAAGCTATGGCGAAGAGTTTGGAAATTTACTTTACCACAATTATCCGGGAGAAGATTATAATGATGTGATGGACGGAGTAGACGCTGTCCTCAAGCAGGGATATACATCCGAAGACAGCCTCTATGTCACCGGTGGTAGCGCCGGAGGTATCATGACCGCATGGATGATTGGTAAGAATAATCGCTTCCGTTCAGCTGCAGTCATTAAACCGGTTATGAATTGGATCAGTAAAACCTTGACCGCTGATAATTACTACGGTTACGCAAACTCCCGCTATCCAGGTCAGCCTTGGGAAAATTATGAAGACTATTGGAAATTCTCTCCGATCTCGCTAGTAGGAAATATTCAAACACCTACTTTGGTTATGGTTGGTTTAAGCGATTTACGAACGCCACTTTCTGAGGCTAAGCAACTATATCACGCTTTAAAGATTCGAAAGATTGATACCGCTTTAGTGGAGATTCCGGGAGCATCGCATTTCATCGCTAACCGCCCAAGTCAATTGATCACTAAGATTGAACATATTTTGGCCTGGTTCGAAAGAAGCAGATAAAATCATAAGTCATAGGTCATGAGTCATACCGAGATA
>JAHDHW010000026.1 GCA_020631105.1 Saprospiraceae bacterium
ATATACTTCACAGTATATTCTATTCTTGCTTTCCAACAGTGTCAATGAACTTTTTTCGAATTAACAAACAAATAGATGCTTCAACATTATTTGTTATATTTTTTCGATTTTATCTTAAAACAACGAAGTGTTTTCAATTTAATACCCATTTCTTTTAAACGGGCAGGCAAAGATAAAACTTGTATTCCATTCTACAAAACTTTTGATCAAAAAAAATTAAGTTTTTCGCAAGTTTTTTTGACCACTCTTTTCTACCACTTTAGTGCTTCATTAAGCACCTCTCCGAATGGGGTCGCAAAGGTATATGCTCGGATCGGTTTTTACAAGTGTTTTGGAGATAAAAATTTTATTTTTGAGAAATCTTTTAAACATCAAATAATTTCTAAAACGATAATTATTTGGCGAACCTAAATTTATGGCTATTACATATATGGAAAGTCTTTTCTTCACCGTAGAGATAAAGGAAAACAAGCGCATAATCCATCTTTAATTTTTTTAAGCAAAAACAAGCTTGACTCACAATTTATTAGGAATTATCTCCCTTTAGGCCGACTGGCAATATGGATCAAAGGGCGTCCCGATTCAAATCGGGAAAGGATCAGCGAATAATAAAAAAACAAAAGCCATTTGATTTGTGTTTGGAGCCTAGAAATCATTTATTTTTGTAGTGCATTAAATTAAGAACCTTTCATCAATCAAATCATTATTAATGGAATTCGTAAGTAAGAAAATCAAAAAGCACAATTTTTTTGCAGGACCAGCAATACTTCCCGCTCCAGTACTTGAAGAGGCTGCAAGAGCTATCCAAGACTTTGAGGGAATGGGCTTATCAATACTTGAGATCTCGCACCGAAGTAAACAGTTTGAATCGGTCATGAATGAAGCAGAGGAGTTAACCCGATCTCTTCTTGGGCTAACCGATGATTATGCGGTATTATTCTTAACAGGTGGTGCGAGCAGTCAGTTTTATATGTCTGCTATGAACCTACTTCCACAGGATGGTAAAGCCGGATATGTGAATACCGGAGCATGGTCAACAAAAGCAATTAAGGAAGCGAAACTATTTGGACAGATTTCTGAGGTTGCCAGCTCAGTAGATACAAACTTTAACTACATTCCAAAGGGATATGATATTGACGAAGATTTCACCTTTCTTCACGTAACGAGTAATAACACGATTTTTGGTACTCAATTCCAATCTTTCCCTGAAACTAATGTACCATTAGTATGTGATATGTCATCTGACATTTTCAGCCGTCCTTTGGATATAAACAGATTTGGAATGATTTACGCTGGCGCTCAAAAGAATTTAGGGCCTGCCGGGGTAACTTTAGTGATCATCAGAAAAGACATGCTAGGAAAGGTAGATCGAGCCATCCCAACTATGCTTGACTATAATACTCATATCAAGAAACAATCTGCTTTTAATACTCCACCAGCTTATCCTATATATGTGAGTATGTTAACTATGCGTTGGTTGAAAGCCAATGGAGGTTTAAGTGCAATGGAGGCTAAGAACAAGGAAAAGGCTGCATTACTTTATAAAGAGATTGACGAAAATCCGTTATTCAAAGGCACTGCTGCCAAGGAAGACCGATCATTAATGAATGTAACTTTCGTTATGAATCAGGAAGCATTGCAAGATGATTTTATGAAAGCTTGTGAAGCAGAAGGATGCGTTGGGGTGAAAGGGCACCGCTCAGTGGGTGGTTTTCGGGCATCTATATATAATGCAATGCCGATTGAAAGTGTTGAGGTGCTTGTACAAGTAATGCGCCGATTTGCAGAGCAACATGCCTAAAGCATAAAATTCAAGCATGGCCAAAGCTGAACAGACTTTTCTTGACATTGATGGAAAAAGGATCCCTATTAAAATTTACAGGGAGTGGCGAAATAATGTCCGGGTGTCAATGGGTAAGAAGTCCGTCATACTCCGAATGCCCACCATGATGAATAGTACTCAACAGCAGCAGCAAATAAATTGGGCGACAGACTGGGTCAGACAAGAGTTAGGCAAAAACGAAGCGCTTCAAAAACGATATATCCCTAAGGATTATCAGACAGGAGATATTATAGTAGTCGGAGAGCGTAAATACACGCTACATGTTGCTGACTCTACAGACCGAAAGACGCATAGTGCGCGACTTGCAAATGGCGTCATTTATCTTGAAATGAATGCGGATGACACACCGGATCATTTATTAAAAAGTAAAAAGCATTTAATCAGTCGTATTGTGGGGCAAGACTTTTTACCAAGTATAAGTCGTCGGGTAAACGAGCTGAACAGGTTATATTTTCAGAAGCCGATCAAGCAGGTTCGGCTAAAATACAATCGTTCAAACTGGGGAAGCTGTTCAACTCAAGGGAATGTCAATTTATCTACTCGTTTGTTATTTGCTCCAGATGATGTGATTGACTATGTCATCATTCATGAGTTGGCGCATTTAATTGAAATGAATCATTCGCCCAGATTTTGGCGAATTGTACAACAAGCGATGCCTGATTATAAAGGAAAGGAAGCCTGGCTAAAGCAATACGGTCCAAGTTGCGATTTCTAAAAAAGAAAGGCGATAACCAATGGTTATCGCCTTTTTATTTTTATTCGATGTTATCGAGTATTACTCTTCTACAACTTCGATTTCAATTTCCTGTACCACATCTGGGTGGAAAGTAAGGATAGCCTTGTGCGTTCCAAGGTTTTTCACTTCTTCAGGAATATCAATTTTCTTGCGAGCTATTTCGATATCGAATTGATCTTTAAGTGCTTGTGCAACTTGAATACTAGTTACACTACCGAAGATTTTACCACTAGTACCAGCTTTGGCGCCGATTTTAAGGGCTTGATCCTGGATTTTAGCGGCCATTGCCTGGTATTCACCAACTTTAGCAGCTTCAACCGCAGCTTCATCTTCTTTAAGTTTGTCAAGGCGTTCGCGATTTTTATCATTAGCGATAATAGCCATGCCTTGAGGAATAAGGTAGTTACGACCATAACCGTTCTTAACGGTTACGATTTCGTGCTTATCTCCTACCTTAGCAATATCTTTTAAAAGGATAATTTCCATTTCTAAAAAATTTAAGAGATTAAAAAAATGGTCCTTACTTCAACAAATCAGTTACGTAAGGTAGGATAGCAAGGTGGCGTGCGCGTTTGATGGCAGTAGCGACTTTGCGTTGGTATTTCAAAGAGTTACCAGTGATACGGCGAGGTAAGATTTTACCTTGAGCGTTAATAAACTGGATTAAAAAATCTGAATCTTTATAATCAATATGCTTGATCCCAAATCGACGGAAACGGCAGTATTTTTTGCGGTTTTGACCAATATTAGGATTACTTAAGAATTTAATATCATCTCTAGAAGCCATGATGTTTTACTTTTTTTGTGAACAATGAATTATTCTTCTTCCTCTGCTACAGCAACAGGAGCTGGTTTTGCTTCAGCTTTAGGTGCTGCTTTTTTAGCAGGCGCCTTTTTAGCTTCGTTTCTACCTTTACCTTTGCTATCCTTGTCTTTATCTTTACTTTTTGATTTTTTGCCGATTAGGCCATTGCGTTTGTCCTCGTTGTATTTTACACCATACTTGTCCAAGGCAACTGTCAAAAAGCGCATGATACGCTCATCCCGTCGTAGGGATAATTCAAAGTTTGTGAGCATCTCTCCAGTTTCAACCTGGAACTCAACACAGTAATACACACCAGAGGTGCGGTTATTAATTGGATAAGCCAATTGGCGTAATCCCATCTCATCCACATAAACGATGGTACCACCAGCATTGGTCAGCGCATCGATATAGGTCTGAGCTGTCGCTTTTATCTCATCGCCCGACAGTACTGGATCTACGATGAAAGTTACTTCGTATTGCTTCATTAATTAGAAGTATTTAGGTTAATAATAATTAAAACGGGTGCAAAGGTACATTATAATCGGTCAAAATCAAAATGATAAAGGCCATTGAAAGCTGATTATCTCCAAAAAAGGATATCAAAATAGCCTTTCAAGCCCTAATCAACAAGAATGGGCCTTGATCACCATAGATCAAGGCCCATTCAATATTATTTATATTTAGCTACTGCTAATCAACGTAGCACCGAAACGGTCATATTCCGATCATAGTCTCCCTGAATAACCGGAGATTGCTGGTTTGCGGTGTAATCCATTACATTCCCAGCGATGAATTGATACAATTCCTGAACGGTTACAATACTATCATAATCGCGATCAGCTTCCCCTTTAAGTCCTCGCAAGAGAAAATGACTAAATACTCCTTGTCGAAGTCCGGTGGATTCGAGGGAGGTTTCTCCCGATTTTGAGGAAAGAATCAGTGCTGTTCCAGGGGCTGCTTGAGCCAGCGAATTATAATAATTCTTAAGAGTATTATCAATCATACCTTTAGCATTAAACATACTTCCAGAGTGGCAGGCGTCCGCGATAAACAGTTTATACTTGGCAGTACTATTATTAAACAAGCTACTTACTTCTGAATGGAGTAGTTTATTATTCTCTCCATCAAAATCAATCGGCAGGAAAGATCCCTCCAGACCATGGCCTGAGTAATACATTAAGATTAGGTCATTAGGCCCAGCTTTGCCAAAGACATCATTCATTGCTACGAGGATATTATCTTTAGTCGCAGCGTCATCGATTAATATTTTGATCTGTTCATCTTTTAATGCTCCACCTTCCGGGCTTTTTAAGAATGCATACATACGGTAGGCATCATCATCTGTGTATTGCAAAGGTTGCATATGTTTGTAAGAAGATACTCCGACAACTACTGCCCATACTTTCATCTCTTTAGCCTCTTCGACCTGATAATATTCCTCTGAATCTTCTATGATTACATTTTCTGTAACATTCTGAATCATAGATTGATTGTAGCTTTTTCCCTGATAGGTACCAGCTCTCCAGATGCCTTCAATAACTTTTCCATCAAGCATATACATTGTTCCAACTCCATCAAAACTTCCTTCTGCCCAGGTGCCTTCATACCAGTTGCCATCAGAATAATGACATACACCGTGTCCTGTAGGTTTGCCTGCGAAAAACTGGCCTTCATATTTTGCTTTACCTCCTTTATATATGTATACGCCTTCGCCGGCCTGGCAATCGCCACTAATACACCCCTCACTTCCGTCAACATTAAACAAGTGACCAATGTAAGCACCATTATGCCAAAGTCCGGTCACTTTATCTCCTGCTCTTTTATAATGAACACCTCTACCATGGCAGAAATTATTTCGAAACATTCCAACATATTTTTCGCCAGAGGCAAAATACCATGTACCGAAACCTGTCATTTCTCCATTGACAAAATTACCCTCATACTTACTCCCATCAACATACTCTAATACACCAACCCCATCAAAGCAATCACCATGTGCACATCCTACACGTGGCTTCATTGCTTTAGCAGTTACACTAGCATGACTCGATTGCCCTTTAGCAATCATCATGGGTTCTTCGCCTTTGTGTGCAAAAATAAAATCCTGATTGTTCTGGCTGTAAAGGTTGCCTGAAATGACAAGAAAAGTGAATAGGACTAAGAGTGTTCGATAGTGTTTCATTTATATTCAAAGTTTTGCTAATGAAACAATATCAAAAATATTACCAAAATTTTAATATGTTGTGTTTGAACACCGTATGTATTATGTTATTTGGTGATGTTTAAGCAGAAAATATATAAATTAAATTATATGTTACAAACCCTTCTTCTCATAAAAAAATAAGCCTCCTCTACAATGTAGAAGAGGCTACCCCATAACCAATTATAACAGTTTATCAGAAAACCATTAGAAAATTCTTTATTGAAATCGATTAAATCGGTAGATATTCCGGGATATGTGACAGTATTTCAGGATGTATGAAAATAACAGAATATTTAAAAAAAAATTCTCAGAGGTGATATAAGGTCTTTTAAAGGTGATATATCCAGCTCAAAAGCTAAATAACATCTAATTGGTCAAGAAAAGGCTTTCTAAACTTTCTGCCAATGGGCAAACTTGCTCCATGCACTTCGACTCGGTTCGTTTTGATATTAATACCCTCAATTTTATCCGCATTCACAATAAAAGCTCGATGGATTTGAATAAAATTTTGTCCCAGATACTGTTGCTTCAGATTAGTCAGAGAGCTCTTTATCGAAACCTCTTTATCATCCGCTTTTATAATACAGTAATTACCAACCGACTTAATCCAATGGATATCACTATATTTTAAGCGAATAGTATCTTTTCCTTTCTTAAAGAGGAAGAAGTTTCTTGAATCATCAAAGTAAACATCAATAGCTCCAGAGAGCGTTTTAAAGTCAAAAGGTTTGACAAGAAAAGCAAGCAGGTTTTCTTGTTTTGCTTGTTCGTAGATCAGCCCTTCATCGGGTTCTGCAATGTAAACTAAAGGCGTTGCAGTGCTTGTAAGATGTTTTCCAAATTCGATGCCATCGCCTTTTTCAATGATAGTAGTCTTTATAATAAAAAGATCAACTCTATTGGAATTCAGATAAAGACGTGCAGCCTCAAATTCTCTAAAAACTTTAATCTCCACCCTACCCCATTTTTTAAGGGCAATCCTAAGCGATGAAGCAAAGGAGCTATCATTTTCTATTATTAATATGTTTATGAGAGGCATAGTTTACGAAATATTCGTACGTTGACAAGCAACGAAGCTAAAATCTTCATTATAATTCCAATACTACAGGGGATATAAAACATCCCTTAGGTGATAAAAACGGCTATTATTGGGAAAAACGAATAATAAGCTAGTAATCTGCTCCGGATATCGTCTTAAGCAGTCCTGATCGAAACTTTGGCCCGATAGGAATAGAGGCCTCTTTAATTTGTAATTCAGAGGTTGAGGATACTAAATCTACTTTTTTGATATTCACTACAAATTTCTTGTGGGCCCGGACTAAATAAGGCACACTAATTTTCTTTTCAATTTTGGAAAGCGACATCTTAGTTACGAACCTTTTTCCATCAAGTTGAATACTGATATAATTTCCTTCTGCCTCAATCCATAGAATATCTTCAAAATCAATCCTACGAAGTGCGTCATTTTGTTTAACAAAAAAGCTATTATCCTTTATGCCTTCCTGACTGTCTTCCCGATCATTATCAAATTCAATTCTTTGTACTCTATCAATATAACTCTGCAATGTTATTTTGTCAAAAGGCTTAACTAAAAAACCTGAATGGTTAATATGCATTGCTGTACGGTACGTTTTATCATCATTCATCCCAGTAATAAAAATGACCGGAATATTTCGCTCTTGTAGCACAGAAGCAATGTCAATCCCAGAAAGCTCACTATTCAAATTTACATCCAAGATTACCAAATCAACCGATTCAGCATTTACTCGTTTTAGTGCATCTTCCGGATTATCCAGCAACATGAGATCTTTGTAACCCAGCGAATTTAGCTGCATTTCAAGGTCAAGCGCAAAAGAAAAATCGTCTTCAACGATTAATATATTCATCGTTCTGTTTTTTGTAGCGCTTCGGGAAATAAGTGTTATTAATTAATGCAATTTAGTCAAAAAAATAAAAACAATGTATTTACGTTAGAATATTTGTTTTAAATCCTAGACTCCTCTCCCCATTTCTTTTTTTCATACTCCATAACCGATGGTAAAATCAAGACTACGCGGGTAAGTTGATCAGACTTGCGTTCGATTCTTAGTCCACCATCACTTAGCTGGAGTAAATCTTTACACAGCTTTAAGCCTAAACCAGGTAATATATTCTGTTCATCTTCAAGCCCATCATGATTAAAACTAGCGATAACTTTTTCGGAAATTGCTTTACCGCTATTTTCGACAACCAAAATTATTTTATCAAAATTCCGTTTTGCAGTGATCGATAATTGCCCGCGATCATTAGTGTATTTCACTGCATTATCTATAATATTCCTTAGAATAGTATGAAGTATATTTTCGTCGAAATAAGTTCGGAGCGTTGCTTGAATATCCACATCCAAATCCAAAAGCTTATAGGCTACTGAAGCTTTATAGAGTTGTAAGGTTTCTTTGACAATTGGTTCAAGGCTTAAAATTTTCGGCTTAATTTGCAATTGGTTTTTATGCATTAATGTCCAACTCAACAGATTATCAATAAGCTTTGACATATTAACCGAGGACTTACTCATCACTACCCCCAATTTCCTGATATCCTGATATCGCTCGTACCTAATCAAATAATTCAAACGTTCTGACATATTCCCTATCCCTTCGATAGGAGTCTTTAGATCATGAGCAATTAGAGAGAATAATTTATCCTTAAATGCATTAGCCTTCTCTAGTTCTTTTTTCTGTTTTTCTATGGTCTGCGTTCGCTGAATTACCTGAACGGTAAGTTCATCTGCTTGTCTACGGAGTTGTAATGTGCGGTATCTAATTATACCCGCAATTAAAAGCCCAAGTAAAATGATCATAAATATTAAAAACCAGCGAGTCAAATAAAAAGGTTTCGCATGTTCAATAGCCATTACAGTAGCTTCACTCCAAGCACCGTGTTTTGTTAAACCTTTTATTTCCAATTGAAAACTACCATAAGGAATTTGACTTATGTTGATGGCACTTTCATTGGCTATCGTCCAGTTTTCTTCTAAACCTTTAATCCGATATTTATAGACCTGTTTAGTTTTATCTAAGCTATATTCTGGAAAAGAAAAATCGACTTTAAACGTTTTTAGCTGATCCTTCAAGTAGAGGGCCTTTGACTCGTTAAATGCCTCAAAATGATTTTCGTATGTTCCTCTTTCTACATTTAAAACTTCTAGATTTGTAATAATTGGACTTAAATCAGAAGGTACTTCAGCATCTAAAAAATCAGCAGGATGAAAAGTTGTAATACCATTCAACCCTCCAAAGTATATCCGCCCCTTTTTATCTTTAAAAAAAGAAGTACGATTAAATTCGTTATGCGCAAGTCCGTCTTTTTCGTAGAAATTCCGAAAAACGTTATTCGTTCTATCATATCGCATCAGGCCACTATTGGAAGATATCCATAAGTATTCAAAGTCATCTTCAAAAATAGCATGAACGGAAAGATCCGATAGCCCATCCAACCTTGTAAAATGTTGAACAGAATCTATCTTACGGTTCCAGGAAATCAAGCCATCGCTAATGGTACCAATCCAAAAAAGTCCATCAGTGTCTTCATATATATAATTCAACTTATCAGAAGGCAAGTGATTATGATGTGCTTTTACTTCACCTTCTCCATTCATTAAGAACAATCCACTTGAGGTACAAATCCAAATTCCTTGTTCATTTTCATAAAAATGGCGAACATGAGTATGCTCTAAATCGGAAAAATGGCTTTGATATGGAATTTTCTTGAAGGCACGTTTATCAGTATCAAAATAAAGGATTCCCTGGTCCGTCCCTACCCACAGGCGATCTCTCCGATCTATAAAAGGTATATAAAAATCTCCTGGAATATCCTCCTCATTTGGCCGAATAAAAGCGTTGATTATTTCTTTTAGATTCCCATTTTTATCTAAGTTATAAAGCTCTTTACCATGCTTACCCAAATAAATATTTTCTTCATCGCTCGCAAGGCCATAACCATAATAGTATTTGCTTGATCTTAGCTTTATAGATTCAAAGTTAGAAAGGCTATCCCAATCAAGTTCTACTACTCCCCGATAAGTCGCAACCAGTAAATTGCCATTAGCAAGAGAAGTAATACCTCTTGTACTGTAAGCAGGAAAACCGTTATGCAAAAGTTTGGTAAATCGATTAGGTTCAACCGCAAGTAGGATTAATCCTCTGGAATCATTTTCTCCGGACATCACCCAAGTAAGATTATCAGAGAATGCACCTATCTTTATGGACTTATCATCATCGGGAGCCCCCAGATAACTTCTGAGATCGTATTTTAATTTTCCCAATTTATCAAAAACCAGGATTCCTTTATAGGTATCCATCCAAAGATCTCCTTCAGGTGATTCTTTCACTCTGGGCGCATCCTGCATTATCCAGCTATACTCCATTGGTATTAAATCAAAAAAGGACCGGAGTGTATCGTTTTGCTTTTTAAAGCGCAATATTGGTTTTACATTTTCAGTAGAGTTTTCATCTAACTGAAAGCCCTGAATCCAAAGAGTACCGTCTTCACTCACCCATTGATCCGTAATATATGCATCAACTAAAATTGAGTTTGTAAGATTTTTTTTCGCATCTAAGCTGTGGACAGTATTACGATTGGCTACATAAACTCTGTTTTCCAGATCCGTAGTAATGGCAAAGACAGGTCCTTTCAAGCCCTCATATTCTTTTTGAAATACTCCATCATAAGTCCAAATCTCTCCATTCGACAATCCAAACCAAATCATATAATTAGCATCTTGGTGAATGGTACTTATCTTGTCTTTTAAGAAAGGAGCGTCTTTAAATCGATCGGAAAAAGTTTTTATTATTCCGGAAACAGGATTGAAGAGCAGAATATTTTTAAACTCTGGTCCTTCATCAAGAAGATAGGTGCTTAGTTCGGCTTGAGAGAGCCAGAGTTCACCATTTACATCTTCATTAATTTGATTTATCGAAATCTCATTCGAGGTTTCAATAGTATCTATCTGAAAATAATCAAACTGCTCTCCATCATATCTATTAATAAAGTTAGATGTGGATAACCAAACAAAGCCTTTTTGATCCTGGTACACACATTTAATATAGTTACTACTTAAGCCATGTTCAACACCAATCCATTCTTTTGTAACTATATACTCCTGACTTAAACCAACACTGGCTGTTAGTCCGTATAAAAGAAGTGTAAATAGGAGAGTTTTATAGTTTTTCATTAAGTTCGTGGGCCTTACTTATAAAATAAGCCTCTAAAATCTAGACTAGACCTTAGATGAAAAGTAACGATATTCGGAATACCTTAGCTTTTCCTTAAGAAAATTTAAAAACAAACTCTCTAAAGAAATAGAATAATAATTGGCGAAAACCATCATTTCACAATGTAAATTGCGCACTCTGCTCGTAATGCGCAACTTCTACAAAGAGAAAAGGCAGAAAAAATATTTTATAGAATTCTAATACTTTTTTTGATTTATCATGCTATTTAAGTGCTCCAAATCCTTGAATTTGTATCTTATCGCATTATTTGAAATTAAAGGAAACACCATCATTTAATGGACTATACAAAGATAATCACTCATGCATGGACGGCTTATGATTACTCCAGGCCCATACATCGAATTACTGATATTAGCGCAATGGTTTCTACTAACCATGTCTACAAAATACGCCTGAAAGATCGAGAGAACATCATAGCAAAGCTATCCTATTTCGGAAAATATGACCACTTCGTTCAGGATCATACCATCATTAATGTACTGTCCAACAACTTGCCTGTACGTTATGAAAACTTACTATCCCGTGCTTTAATGAAAAAAGACCAACTCTTTTTTCATCGATATCTAGATGATGATATTGATGTCTGGGTAGTTTTTTATCGACCTATTCAAATTAGACACCGCCTTCCGGCGCGCTTAGAAACCAAACACATTGAAACCCTTGGAAAGGAATTTGCAAAATTCCATAAAGCCTGTCATTTAATTAGACATACCCTACCCCATCCATCAAAGGATATGACGACCGATATCACTGACTTGCTAAAAAATGTAGATCGAGATTTTAAAGATTATGCAGAGGACATTCGAAAGCATTGTGATCGTTTTTTGGTTAACACGCATGCGATCAATTATTATGGTTTCGATAAGATTCCGGTCTTTGTAGATTGGAACATCGGTAACTTTTCTATTACCGCATCTGGCAAATTCTTTTCGAGATGGGATTACGATTGGTTTCGAATGAGCTCAAGGATCGTAGATTTTTATTTTATTAGTCGTGTGGTCTCAGATGTTGGAGACCGTACAAGTTTTACTTATAATTGCAGTACCTTAATGGAAGATCGCTTTTTGATATTCCTAAAAAAATATCATGAAGTTTTTCCACTAACTCGTCCTGAAGTGTTATTCATTAAAGAAGCATACCGCTTCTTCTTATTGAATTACGTAGTAAGAGAGGGAATTTATTTCTTCCGACCAGATTTTGCCAAACAATTACAAGCTGATGTTTTCAATGAACATTTGAAAACCATGGATGACATTTTCGATGTAGATCGACTACTGCATGCATTGGATTTGTAATTCATGGAATTATTTATTCCAGACTTACTATTTTCTAACTTTTATTAAATTCTTCCATTTTGCAAATTGAGTCTTTTTTAGATGTTGCCCATAATTTTAAAGTAATCTTTTTGGATTCCTACGGAGTAGTCAAAAACCATCGCGGCTTGATCCCGGGAGTCTCAAAAGTCATCAATCAACTTCGAGATGCCGGAAAAGTGATTCGCATTCTTACTAATGATGCATCCAGAAGTCCTCAACGTCAATCCGAGCGTTTTGCGGAGCAAGGTTTAACGGGCATTCATGCAGACGAGATTGTCACCTCAGGCATGATGGCCAAATTATTCCTTGAGCAAAAAGTCTTAAGTGGTCAGGTCGCTTATCTCGGAACAGAAGCTGCTGCACAATATATTCTGGACGCTGCATTAAATCCAATACCTGTCAGTGAACTTGACATGGAAAACCTTGATGATATTACTGCAATGGTTTTTCTTGATGATGAAGGTTTTGATTGGAACCGGGATATCAACAAAACCGTAAATCTCATGCGCAAGAAAAACATCCCGGCCATTTTAGCAAACAGCGATAAGCTTTACCCCGTCTCTAAAAACAATGTATCCATTGCAACCGGAGGGATTGCAAAATTGGTAGAAAGTATTCTTGGTCGTAAGTTTATTCACTTCGGCAAACCGGACTCCCAAATGTTTAATTATGCCTTTGAACAAATCAATCAAGCAGGCAAATATGATCGATCAGATATATTGATGGTCGGAGACACTTTACATACTGACATCCTCGGAGGTAATAAGTTTGGGGTACGAACTGCGCTCGTTTTATCCGGAAATACCAAGCCAGACAATGCAGAGGTAAAGATTAACTCTTCAGGAGTCATCCCGGATTACATTTGTAACAGTATCGTAGACTAAAGCGCCATATAAAATTGCAGCATTTAGATTTGTTGCTTCGATGGTAAACTCCTCCGTCAAAGGGGCCAAATAATACCCCTACTCCAATACCATATACTATCGTATCAAACTTATTTTAAACGCTTTACTCGCACCATCAATATTTACTTGAAGAAAATAGAGTCCTGCTGATAATCCTAATCGCTCTAAGTCCAGAGCAACCAAATGATCTCCACTGCCTTGTAATCCGCCCGCATCACCAAATACTTCTATTAGCTGTCCAGTCAACGAATACAACTCTAGTCTAACATTGGCAGACGTTGGTAAACGGTATTGTACGGACAATTGATCTTTTACCGGATTTGGAAAGACTCTTACTTTGTGTATCTGCTCGATGTCCACTGTTGAGGAGATAAAGTCATAAACGGCAATCAGTGTATCTGCCTGAGTCAGCGAAATCGTTGTTCTTTTTGCGAGTGAATCTGCGATGATATTTCCAGCAGTGCTTTCCCAATGACTAAAGAAATATTCATCTTCGTACTCATCAAAAGCTTTCGTTTTGATTCTGTTTTCCATTCCTCCGAAGTATTCTCCGGTCCATGGGAAACTTTCTATATCCAAAGTATTAAAATCAATTTCCGCTACGCTATCCGGAGCGGTCAACAAAGTAACGGAGTAAGGCCCGTTCAATTCATCATAACACTCCAAAGCACCATCATCTAAGAGCTCACAACGCTGATTGATAAAGTCCTTCAGTTGCTCGACATTATCTTTCCAGCCATCGTATGTTCCGCCCCATCTTTCGATTTGTCTTGGCATTTCCGGATCAATCACATCCAGCATTCGATCAAGGGTGCTGATCATATTTTCACAAGTGTATACGGTATTCATTAAATCCGCGTATCTACCATAATACAAATTTCGGAAGGTCTCATTTTCCTCCAGTAATTTCAGGAAGATTTTTTCATGTCGTCCAACATCTCCATCTCCCAAATCAGCTCCATTAGCTGCATAATTATCATAGATCCCCTGGCAGATATCATCCCAATCCGTATCACAGCAATAGGGATCGTCATTAATCGTCAAGGCAAAAATGCTATCCGTGGGAGGATAGGGACTTGAGCCATTCTGTACAGTATTACAAGAAAAAGGATCCAGAGGGTCTCCTGATCCAAAAAATACATCCATATAGTCTCCTATCACTTCAAGGTCACAAGGATCTGCATCCGGATTAGTATTCGGAACACCACTATAGTTGATATAATAATCAAAGGTTGCATCCAAATCCCAAAGAATATAACCCCATTTTTTATGGTCACCATCAGGATTCCGCCCTCTCCACCATCCGGTGTTATAATTCAACCAATCGGAAGCAACTACATTGAGGTTAACAATCATATAATCTATCAAACTCAATACATTCAGGCTATCTGTAACCACCTCATAATTTGCGGAATCGCTCATGTCATTGTTAAGCACAAAATCACGAAAATTCACCCAGTCGATCAAAGCCTGTTGCCCACCATATTCAATTTCTGTGGTTCCCCAGGTACTAAGATATTGAATATCATACTTTCCCTGATCATAATACTCATCGGTATAATCATGATCAACTGGTCGTTCTCGCATACCGTATACTCCCCAATACTGGCCATTAAGAAAAAGTACAACTCGCTCTACTGCTCTCAAGTCTAGCTCCATCCCGCCTTCCTGAGAAAGCGTTTGTACATATTCATCCCGAATATGTGCACTACCCTGATGGGCCGCATCATTAATGGCCGGATAGTTATCATCCCCTGAATTCCGGAACATAAACTTTTGATATTCATCTCGGTCAGAGTAAGAAAACAAAGGTGCATTGACCGCTTTGGAATATCCCATCTCATCCCTCGAAATCCAATCCAAACTTCGGTGAGGTAATACCCAGGAATCTTGTCCATGCCGATTTAAACTTCCAAACGAAGTGGCTTCCAACTCTCTGTTCGTATTAAAGTACTCAAGGGAGCCAATCGGAATCAAAGCCCCCTCTCCATTGGCTAAAGAAACGACCTGATCTGCAGCTACCGAGAATACTGCCAGGCTAAAAGTCTCATCAATAAAATAAGTTCGAAAGGTCATTTTACCAGGCAAGATCGTTGGGTCATTACTAAAGACCCTTGCCTTAACCACTGTAGTGGTATCAATCTGTATTGCATTAGAATATATAGGAGAACTGGTAGTTGGATTAGTCCCATCCAAGGTATAGTGCAAAGTAGAATTAGGAAGATTATTAATGATGCCTACAACCTGTGAACCTTCATAGAAGCCAGCCTCTAAGCTTAGTTCAGGCGTTGTAGTATACCCAATAAATTTTGGTGCTGCGTCATTGGAAGTACCTGGTGTTGGTTGCGTACAAATCCTCCATTCTGAAGCTCCGTCCGTTATTCGACAACGAGAATGTTCTACCAATGTCAAATCCATTGTATAGGATTCTAAAATTTCTTCATCAGCATTTGCCAGGACGATGAAGTCATTTCCAGTGGTCTGCGCGAGCTTGAAATTTGTATGGTACTCTCCATTAACGACTTTATCGCGACCAGAGCACCAAAAGGTAAGAAAGCCTCCAGCTGGCAAAAAAGTACCTTCCGGAATCTCCCACTTTCCGGGGTTAGATTCTTTATCACTAATGTACCAACCACTAATATTTACGGTACTGCTACCGGCATTATAAATTTCAATCCAGTCTTCAGTTCTATCAAAACTGTCATAGAAACTATTCAGATTAGAGGCTGAATATTCATTAATTACCACTTGGGCAGGCAAAATATTTATCCCAATAAACAATAAGGAAAAGATAAGAGCAATGCGAGTCATCATATTACAATAGGTATAATAGTTAATCTTAAAAAAGAGGATGGTCGAAAAGGCCTGATTTTGAAAAGACCATCGACTAATAAATATCCCTTCTTAAAGGTAATAGGATTATTAACTGAACGTCGGATTTACTTAACGGAAAGATTGCCTGGCATCTGACAGATAGTTAATTGAATTGGAGGAATGAAGCATTCCTTTTAGTGAGAGTAGTTCTAAGTAGCGAAAACAAGCAGCCTCTTCCAGTCGTCGAACATCTCTTTCTTGCTTGAGCATAATTGACTGCAACTGCAAGAGTGTTAGTGGCGAAACACCTGATGTCTTTTTATATTTCTCTAAAGTATCGGCGTATTTGCTCGTCTCAATTTGCGCTTTCAATAGCTGATAGGCTTGCCAGATTTGATCAAATTTTTGATAAGCTTTCTTTACATCTTCTTCCCACTCCAGGATCAATAAAGAAAGTTGAAATACTTCATCTGCTCGTTCTAATTGAGCTTCATTAATTTCTACACGATTATTTGATTTAGTAGGAATCATAAATCCAAGTCCAAACGAAAATTCTCTTGCAAAGGATAAGTTGTCCCGTCCTGCATACTTCGCTTGAGCAAATTCTAAAATACGCCGACTTTCGGCACGCTCCATTTCATATTCTAACTGTGCAGCATTCACCTCTAACTCCTGCATAGCGATCTCCGTTATCTGAGCAGTATCCGCCATTACTTCTTCTAAAACAGACCTCATCGTTTCTAAACTGATCCAGCCTTCTTTTTCCAACTCAAGACTTGAGACTTCTGTAATATCCGGTAGTAAGTTTTCAATAATAACCTCTCGCTGTAATTGCAATTGCAATTGTTCTTGAGCTAGTTCTTGCAAATCTTCCTCAACTTTTAATAAAGAGGTAATATCTAGCTGAGGTGCATTCACAGCATTTTTTTGATAGACCGTTCGCTGGTCTTCGAGAATAATCTTTTTGTCGGCCAATGCCGAAATAGCGGCATCGAGGTAATACCATTCTGCCAAATATTCGTACCGATCTATTTGTTCTTGTTCATCTAACAACCTTGTTTTTAGCTCATAATGCTGCAGATTATTATTGGTAATTCGATCTTGCACCCTTCGGCTTTCGCGGGAATTAAAACGCATTCTAAAGAGATATTCCTGCCGCCCCAGTTCCATTTCATCGCTTTCGGTACGCAGTTCTATTTCTTCAACAAAAGGCATGGATTGATTTTCGGTTTGAAGAAAATCAATGTTCTTTTGAAGCAAAGCTCGAGATACAGATGATCGGTTCGCCTTCAATATATCCTCCGGAGTTACCCGTTGCTGCGCGTGCAAATCAGCGAATAAAAGAAAGAAACCAAGAAAAGTAAACAGGTAAGATATCCGGTAATACATTTGCCGTATTAATTATCCAATCGAACAGTTGATTCTATTTTTTTCTCCCGCTTTTTATCAGTTTGCCCAAAAACAGTAAACCAGGAAGCGAGTGAATTATCTGATTCCCAATTATTAGAATTAAGCATTACTTTTTCTTTTTGCAAAAACGGATTCTGCCGGGGAATTCTGATCAGGACCTCTCGGCCATAGGTTTTTATCTCGGGCATTTTCCTTAGTCGCTCCGGAATTTCTACAATCCTCGAACCTAATCCAATCACCACTCCTTCTATGGTTTGCTCCGGATGCAAAGTTGACGAAACCATGAGGCTATCTCCTTCCTGTACTTGCAAAATCAAACTTTCATGTACATATCCTTTCACCAATGTTGGCCGACGTTCATAGAAATTGATCAGGGTCGAAAAAGATGAAATATTCTCCCCTTCCTTGCAAAGAATGTTACCAATGATCCCATCCGTCGGTGCCAGGATAGCTAGCTTCTGCTGCTCTTTTTCATAAAAATCAATTTCGTTTTGAATACGCTCCTGTAACAACTTAGTTGGTGTGCGGAGTGCCCGTAACTCATTCTGCAATTGATTAATTTCCAAATTAATCGGATCTGAAACCAATTGAATTTGTTGCTGAAGACTCGCTATTTTCAACAAAGCAGGATTTGCGGTCGAATCAACCGTCGTTCCTTTGAAGCTTTGCAAATCCTCCAGTAATTTTTTGTTGTATTCCATAGTCGCTTCGAGGCGCTGAATCTCCGCTTCCAGCTCCGCAACCTTGGTAGAACGCCGCAACTTCAACTGGCTAATCCGGTCCATAATTGTTTGCTGCTGCTGACGATTCTCGACCTCCAGTTGAACCAAATCAGTATTCGCATTATCAATCTTAAAGTCAATAGCATCTTGCTTCACTTCCATCAATAGTGCTCCCTTGGTAACAGCCTGCCCTGGGGTAACCAAAATCTTAGATACCAGTACTGGCTTATCATGGTTAAGCTCTGTTTCTTTATTCTCCGCAAACCCATAAAAAAAAGCGGATGATTGGTTGAAACCAACATTCATCTTGTACAAAAAGTAGCACAAAGGAATAGCAAGAAAGTATAAAATATTAATACGTTTCATATTCTGTATACCTTAGCTTAAATTTGTGGGTTAGCATTATTTTGAAAAAGAAGGCTTAACACTTTAAGTGCTTCGAATGTCTTTAGCTCAGACACCAAATGTCCTCCCCTCGAAGAATCCTTTAATTTTATTCGGTACTCATAGAGTAAAATATTTTCCTTTTTCTCACTTGGAAAAACTTTATAACTCACCAGCACATAACTTTTGCAATACGTACTCAATAATTTCTCCAACTCTGGAAACTCATCATAGTCTCTAGGCACTTCGATCCGCAAGGTACCTACCAATGATTTCTTGGGGCTAAAAGGTGACAAACGCAATAAGAAGGCTGTGAGGCAAAAGCTCACTGTCCCGACAATCGCAATCGTAAAACCAAATACACCACAAGCTATTCCCGCAGCAATTGCCCCAAACATAAAAACAATATTCCTGGGATTACGAACAGTTGTTCGAAATCGAATAATTGATAAAGCACCCAGCATCCCAAGTCCTCTGGCAACACTATCTCCTATCGCTTGAATAATCATCGCCGCAACGATTGTAATTAGAATAATTGCCTGTAGAAAATGATTAGGTCGATCTACTCCCCGGGTGGTTTTTTCGTAGGTAAACGCAATTAGTATCCCCAGCGCTAAAGCACAAAGCACGGTAAACAAAATCGCAACGAATGTTGGATTATCTGAATTATATTGTAGTGACGAAAGGTCAAACATAGTTACGTCTTGCGTAAAGTTAAAATTAAGAAATTGTAAAGTAAAGATAAAGTCTGGAAGTTCATCTTTATTTATGCTATGTGTTTTGCAAATTTTGTTTTTAAAAGCTAAAAAGCTTTTGGCAAAGTACATTGTACGCTTCACACGTAAGCGAACTACAGTTAAAAATCACGCTTCAGTAGCTTTAGATGCTTCATATACTTGTAGTGCTAGCAGTAAAGCTTTGCTAAATCTCTCTTAAAGCGTACCTTTGACCTTGGAATATAATTGAACGAATAAACCTTTTTGGTGTATACCTGTTGTGTGTTTTACCAATTGTAGCCAGCAAGAGTCCTCGTCTAAATATGAAGTTATAATAGATTATTACATATATTTCGAATATTGGACTTTCAACAATCTAACAGAATAAATAATACCGTATGAATTCAGTAGCTGCTCAAAATGTCGGCATCGACGATATGGCCCTTTATATTCCTAGTCTTTATTTACCGATCGAAACCTTAGCTCAGGAGCGGGGTATTCCGTTCGAAAAACTAAACAAAGGCTTAGGTTTGGATAAAATGGCTATTCCTGACGTACATGAAGACGCTGCTACAATGGCTGCAAATGTAGTATCCGAACTTATCGAAAGAAATAAACTTGACCCAAGATCTATCGGAAGAATATACCTTGGTACAGAATCTGCCCTGGACGGTGCAAAACCTACTGCCACTTATGTTTTGGAGATGCTACGTCGCAAATACAAAGCGGACTACGGCGTGGACTGCTTGCAAAATTGCGATGTTGTAGATTTGACTTTTGCCTGTGTGGGAGGTGTCGATGCATTACATAACACCCTGGATTGGGTACGAAATAAAGAGGGTCGAATCGGAATTGTGGTTTGTTCTGACTTTGCAAAATATGAATTAGCATCTACTGGCGAATATACTCAGGGTGCAGGAGCCATCGGAATGATTGTCAGACATAACCCTCGTCTACTCCGTATCGATGATAACTTTGGTATCGCCACACAGGGAGTCCATGACTTCTTTAAACCTAAGCGAACATTTGATAAGCGAAGCGTAGTCGAAGAAGTCCTCAAGCTGGCAGGCATGGAACACCTTAATGCAGAAGAGATTTTGTCTAAACTTCCGGAAAGCCTGCAAGTCTCTGGTATTCTCGATGATAATGATTCCAAACTTGCGCTACATAAAGACACGCCTATTTTTGATGGTCCCTACTCTAATCAAACTTACCAAAATAGAATTCGAGAAGCTTTTGAAGATTTTCGGCGACAACAGATCGAAGCCAATAATCTTTCAGAGCAAGAGCCTTTACTGAGACGATGGGAACGATTAATTTTCCATCTGCCATATGCAGCACATGGTCGAAGGATTGCTTCTGAAATATATATGATAGAACTAAAGCACAGAGGAGAATGGAGTGACTTCGCAAAAAAATACGAGCTTCAGGAACCACAAGCCGAAGATTTCGAAGACAAAGCTGCCTTTGATAAAGCTTATGGCTCCTTCTTAAGAGCGGTAACAAAAACGGATGCTTATCGACAATTTTCCAAAGAAAAATTACACAAAGCAGAAGCGACTTCTAGTCAAGTCGGCAATATGTACGCTTGTTCTATCTTTCTTGCATTGATGGGAACACTCGAAGCCGACTATCTTGAAGACACTAACTTAAATGGTAAATCCTTTGGCTGTCTTGGCTACGGAAGCGGTTCGAAATCAAAAGTCTTTGAAGTACATATCCAACCAGCATGGAAAACGGTAGTTGCTCAATTTAATATCCAACAAAAACTGGATGCTCGAACAGCTATTGATTATCCAACTTATGAATCTCTACACCGAATGACTCAAAAAGAAAGTGTACTGACGCCTACTTCTGAATTCCGATTAGATCGCATTTCTACAGAAGAGCTGCGCAATGGTGCCCGATATTACAGTTGGGCCACTTCTGAAGTAAAAGTTTAAGATTCTACCGATTCACTTTATTGTTTTTTCGAAGAACTAAATTTATAAGCTTTTGTACCTTGCAGGTATGAATGCAGAAGAATTTAGAAGTCATGCTCATCGCTTAGTCGACTGGATGGCAGACTATATGACCAATGTCGAAAAATATCCGGTAAAATCACAAGTAAACCCTGGTGACATTTTCCAGCAAATCCCTGAGTCAGCTCCTGAATCCAGTGAATCTATGGAGCAAATTTTTCAGGATTTCGAAAAGATCATTATGCCAGGTATTACGCACTGGCAAAGTCCAAACTACTACGCTTACTTCACTGCTAACACCAGCCCACCTTCTATCCTCGCAGAAATGCTGACTTCGACCATCGCTGCCCAATGTATGAAATGGGAAACCTCCCCGGCTGCAGCAGAGTTAGAAGAACGCGTAATGAATTGGCTACGTGATGCAATGGGTATTCCAAGCAATTGGGTCGGTGTGATTCAGGATACCGCCTCTACCGCTACCCTCGCGGCCATCGTTTCAGCGCGGGAACGATCAGCGAATTATCAAATAAACGAAAGCGGTTACGAAGGTTACACCAACTTTCGGGTGTACTGTTCTTCGCAGACGCATTCCTCCATTGAGAAAGGCGCTAAAATCGCAGGAATCGGAAGAAAAAATGTGGTAAAGGTTGCGGTAGATGAATCCTTAGCTATGCAACCCGAAGCACTAGAAAAAGCTATTCAAAAAGACATCGCCGCTGGCCTAAAACCACTCTGTGTGATCTCAGCTACCGGCACTACCGGCACCACTGCCATGGATCCGTTGTCTCCAATTGCTGACATTTGTGAACGCTATAATATCTGGCTCCATGTAGATGCCGCTTATGCAGGTTCTGCTATGCTCCTGCCAGAATATCAACATTATTTAGAAGGAATTGAAAAGGCCGATAGCTACGTTTTCAATCCGCATAAATGGCTCTTCACTAATTTCGATTGTACTGCATATTTTGTTAAAGACCAGAAGGCATTGTTGCGCACTTTCGAGATTCTCCCAGAGTATCTAAAAACAAAAACGGATGGTCAGGTTAATAATTATTGCGACTGGGGTATTCCATTAGGTCGACGATTCAGGGCATTAAAACTTTGGTTTGTATTGCGTTCCTATGGCCTGGAAGGCATTCGCAAAAAATTGCGTCATCATATCGAAATTACCAAATGGCTCGAGCAACAAATCCTGGATCATAATCATTATTCGCTGACGGCTCCGCGATCGCTGAATTTGGTTTGCTTCCACTACGTTCCGCGTCAAGGCGCTGACAAAGACCTGGTTAACACTATTAATGAAACCTTACTCCATCGCATCAATGCTACCGGAAAAGCCTATCTTACTCATACAAAAGTTGATGGTTGGTATACTCTACGTATGGTCGTTGCGCAAACGAATGTTGAACAAAGGCATGTAGAACAAACTTGGGAATTGATCCAAAAACTAGCACCGGAAATCTCAAGGGAATTAGATACACAAACGTCCTAAATATTATCTTATGAAAAATATGAAGTACCTCTTTTTTCTGTCTTTATTTATCACAATCGCTTCCTGTGCCAGCTTGATGAATTCAACGAAAGATACCGGAGCGGTAAAGGATAAAACATTCAAAGGAATGTTCACTTATATGGCGGATGCCAATATGTTTTTTCCCTGCGACGGCAGTAAACGAATGCCCGTAGTAATGTCTGGCGAATACTTGACTTTGGAAAGAAGATATACGGCCTTGTCAAAAGGTAATGGGGAACGTATCTACACTCATCTTGAGGGTTACACAAAAGAGGTACCCGCGATGGAAGGTAATAGCAAAGAGCTTGCTATCGTCGTCACGAAAGTTATTGAGGTTAACGACGGGAAAAGTTGCGAATAATATATAAGGTCATAAGTATAAGCATACCAATAAATTTTTAATCGTAGTTTAATTGGATTACATAATCGGG
Organism: Saprospiraceae bacterium; assembly: GCA_020631105.1. Classification (GTDB taxonomy): domain Bacteria; phylum Bacteroidota; class Bacteroidia; order Chitinophagales; family Saprospiraceae; genus JAHDHW01. The sequence goes on from JAHDHW010000026.1 coordinate 23,033, forward strand.
CATTTAACCTTCGTTGCTTTACGATAGTTCTTTTCCATTTTAATCACTTTCACAATAGAAACTTCAGGTCCTCCTTTTCCACGGCTCGCAGCAGTCCATTGAGAAATATTTACATCATAGGAAAAAGCAACGTGCCATGTTTCGTAATCAAACCTAACGGAAGCAACAATCGCATCTGCTCCAGCTAAATCATTTTCAACATGCCATCGAAGCCATGCACCAAAGTATACATAGTATAAAGGCTTGCGTGGTGTGTTATGGTAAGTCTTAAATCGAGCAAAACTTCCCATGGTAATCTCTTTGTGTGGTCCCTGGTCAACAAAAATAAAGTTTGGCTTAATGTCAAAACCATCCGCCAGCTTCAGGCTTGCGCCACCGTGAACGGTTAGCTTACGATATAAGATATGCTGACGATCAGCATCATCCCGGTTATCAAAAGAAACGATAGGTTTATTTAAATGAAAAGCAGAAGCTCCGAGATAAAAAGAGTTATAACGATCTATTCTTTGAAACCAGCCAATCCCTGCTGACATGTCCCAATAATTAATATTGCTTCGTAAGCTTTCACTACTTAAGGCAGCGATCTGCTCAAATGCTTCAATCTTTGTATAGTCTACACTATTATTTACCAAGCTATTCTGTACACCAAAAGAAATAAAACTTCGACCTCTTCTATCAAGTGCTCGCAAGTAAGACATTGCAAAGCCTGCAGATTTTGTTGAAAAGTTAAGATCTCCTGCACGGTCTGAGTATAATTGTAAACCTCCTGAAAGGAAGTCACGTGATCCAAAACCTTTAAGCTTCATATCCATAGAACCAATTACTGTTTTATAGCCATTCGTAACATCATTCCATTGCGAACGTGCATTAGCTATAAAACGCATATCTCCATCGAATAATCCAGTCATAGCCGGATTAAGCAATGTAGGTGACGCATGAACATGCGAAAGGTGAATATCCTGAGCCTTGAGATTCCAAGCCCCCAATATTAATAGGATTACAAATAGTAGATTCAATTTCATGGTTTGGTTGTTAGTCTGGAGGGGTGGGTGTTCGTAAAGTTCTGGCGGGAGGAAGACGGGGAGTCTAAAGAGGGGTAATAATTATACTAGAATAACAGCAAAAACAACGCCATTACGCCCAAAAATTGGTGTCACAGTACACTTTCTATTCAATTTTTGTGTTAAAATTCACAAGAATGAACCAATATTTTAAATATGTGACATTGATAAATTTATTATTTCAACATAAGCCTAGCTTTTTAGGCAAAAACAAAATATTTCTGTGAATTGATCCCGCAGGGCCAGCATTTAGCCCTCTAGTAATCAAAGTCCATTCTGAACTAATATAAGATTCGCATTGACTTAGAATTATTTAAGAATACATATATATAAGCAAATACAAAGAATGAGATCGCAGGTTGATATGACCTTTGCCATATACTTATACCCTAAAAGTCGTGTCATACTTTCTATTCCCTACTTATATACTGTTGAGATAAATAAAATTAATGGTAAGAGACTTACCGTTATAGATGAGATTGGTTTAGTTTTTTGTAATTCAAGGTTATACCTTAGTATATAGACAAATGTATTGCCAGCTCTGCGAAACAAATCACTTTTTAGTGTATTAATGTGACATTGCCTACTTTCATAAATGGTTCTGATCCGTCTCCCCTACAATTCCCCAGGATGTAGTAAACATAAACACCAGGATTTAAAACTTCCCCTCGGAAAGTACCATCCCATTTTATAGAAGGATCATTGGTTTCAAATACTTTCTCTCCCCAGCGATTAAATACACGTATGGTATGTACATCTACATTTTCATACCAGATCTCCCAGTGATCTCCATAACCTCCGCTTTGCGGGAAGATCACGTTATTCACTTCTACCGTTCCGAATTCACAGCCTTCTTGTACACGAAGCGTGATCACATCTTCATCCGGGCACCCTAAGCCGTTTTCGGCAGTTACGTAATAAGATGTGGTCGTTTGTGGCATTACATCAATATTTGAACAGCCATTACAGAGTAAATTGCCATCCATGTCATACCAATTGATTATCGCAGAAGTATCATTAACGCTAGCAGCAAGTGTTACACTATCCCCGAATACGGACTCAACATCTGATTCAACTTCCAGAAGAGGTCTAGGTTCAACAACAACTGTAACTTCCATTACTTCAATACCATCATCACATAACCCCTGATAACTAACCGTATAAGTGGTTGTCTCACTTGGAGAAGCTATTGGATCCAGGCAATCTTCACAGCTCAAATCAGTTGTAGGGAACCAGCTAACTTCTACTGTTTCTGATCCGGTAAGGAAAAGCTGAACTTCCTCGCCTTCACATATTACGGCACCATCACCTTCCAGCCAAAGTTGTTCATAAACTAAAAGCTCAGTAATCACCACGCTATCACAGGCATTATCCGCATCAAAATGTTCAACGAATTGACCGCTTTCGAATTGATATGCACCATCAAGCCAAATACTATCGCCTTCACACATGGTAAACTCCTGAAAGGACTCGACTATATCTCCTCCCAGTGTTAACTCCGTAACAAGAATACTATCACAACCACTTACTGTTTGTAGCGTGTCATAGTAGAAGCCTGCATCCGTTTGATAATTATCATAAATCAAGATACTATCTCCTGCACAAACCATTAACTCCATAGGCGTTTGCTCGCTTGGAATTACTGTTAATTCAACGGTAATTAAACTATCACAGCCAAAGCTGTTTATGTATTGCTCGGTGTAGGTACCGCTTGCTACTTGGTCTGCTCCAGCAAAGTAATAACTATCGCCTTCACATATCGTTACCATCCACGAAGTATCGGTAGCAGGGAGGACCGTTAGTTCCGTCACATAAACACTATCACAACCTGCAGTAGTGGTATATTCATCTGTGAAGACTCCTGAACTTGTTTGCCAGGCTCCTCCTGCAAAAATCGCATCGCCTTCACATATTACCGTATCTCTGTAAAAATCATAAGCCGGACTTACAATGATTGAATAATGTACAATACTATCACAACCATATTGTGTCTGTAGAGTATCCGTATAAACACCGGTTTCACTCTGCCAGTCTCCCGCAACGAAAATGCTATCCCCTTCACAGAAGGCGAAATTCCTATCTAATTCATATTCCGGATGATAATCCAGGGTAAGAAAAACAATACTATCACACGAACTTCCGATCGCAATGGTATCCGAATAAACCCCAGGGTCGGAGATATAACTATCATTAAACCATAAGCTATCACCAGGGCAAACGTATGCATTCGTAAATGCTGGTTCTGACTGATATATATTCAGATTGATTGTTATAAGGCTATCGCAAGTATTTTGTCCAGTAAGGGTTTGAGTATAGGTGCCCGCTACTGTTTCTGGATTACCAAATATCATTGCCGTATCACCAGGACAGATAGTAATATTTTCAACAGTACTGACAATGTCTAACAATTGTAGTTCAATATTCCAAATACTATCACAGCCAAATTCATTAGTGTAAACTTCTGAATACACTCCCTCACTAGTTTCAAAATTACCATTTACCCAGATTCCATCTCCAGGACATAAAACCACCAGACTATCTTGTGAAGACACCGGATGTACGGAAAGATAAGTAACGACTATACTATCACAACCCGTTGAAGAAACATAAGCATTCGCCCAGCTTGCATCGTCAAAGTAGGTTGTTCCCATATAATTATCTCCTGAACACAGGTCGATTACTATGGTGTCATTAAAACTTTCAATAAGCTGAATATTGGTAACAACAATACTATCACAACCATAAGTGGATTGTAATGAATCCGTCCAAAGTGTATCACTTTCGTACACAATTCCTTCAAAGGCTTGTCCAAGACATAGTTGAATATCATTCTGCTCTATAGTAGGCTCATGTACAATTACTGCATAATTTCTTAAACTATCACAACCTGCCTGCGACAACAAACTATCTACCCAGATACTGTCTTGATAATAAACCACACCATTTAAGGAATCGCCATAACAGACATGATCGACCTCAAAAAACTCGAAAGCATCAATAACTAATAATTCAAAAGTTACGGTACTATCACAACCGTTTTCGCCGACTAATACTTCTGTATATGTCCCTGTAGTATTATATACATTTGAACCTATGGTGACTTGCTGTCCGGAACATATAGTATCCCTTAGCAAAGTATCCTGTGGTAAAGCGATTTGAACAATTATGGTTTCCAGACTATCGCAACCTGCTGTAGAAGCATATTGATTTGTCCAGGTAGAATCTGCAAAGTAAGGTATCCCGGCATATAAATCTCCATAACACAAGTCTACCTGAATGGTGTCCGTAAAGTTATCGATCAGGAAGAGATTTGTTGTCACGATACTATCGCAACCAAAAATGGTCTGTAAAGAATCTACAAAGGTTGTATCCGTAGTATAAATTATACCTTGATAGGCCTGACCTAAACAAAGCTCCACATTTTGATCTTGAACCACAGGATCATGATAGTCAATAAAAGTATTTACGATACTATCACAACCATTGGCATTTATCAAACTATCAATCAATAAGGTATCACCACTAAATAACTGCCCTTCGAATAATTCGCCCACACAAAGATCAACCGTAATATTAATTTGCCCAGCATCTAATACTAAGAGGTTAAACACAACGGTACTATCACAACCGTTAACTCCCGTCAAGGTTTCTGTATAAGTACCTGTAGCAGAATAGGTATTACCGCCGATGACCACTTCATTTCCGGCACAAATCGTATCACTCAATATAGTGTCCTGCGGTAAAGCAACCTGAACGATTGTCGTTTCCAGACTATCGCAACCCGCCATGGATACAAATTGATTTGTCCAGGTAGTATCCGAGAAATAATTTATGCCGTCATAAGGTTGACCATAGCATAAGTCTACACGAATAGTATCCGTAAAGTCATTAATCAAAGTCAGACTTCTGTTTACGATACTATCACAACCATAAACCGTTTGCAGAGAATCTACAAAGGTTGTATCCGATGTATAAACTACACCTTGATAAGCTTGCCCAAAACAAAGCTGAACTTCCTGATCTTGAATTACCGGATCATGATAATCAATAAAGGTATTTACGATACTATCACAACCGTATATATTCACTAAACTATCTATCAATAAAGTATCACCACCAAATACCTGCCCTTCAAATAACTCGCCCACACAAAGGTCAACTGTAATATTCACCTGATCCGGATCAACTACCAAAAGATTAAGCACAACGGTACTATCACAACCGTTTACACCTGTCAGCGTTTCCGTATAAGTACCTGTAGCAGAATAGGTATTACCACCAATGACCACTTCATCTCCGGCGCATATCGTATCACTCAACATTGTGTCTTGCAATAAAGCAACTTGGATTATGGTCGTTTCTAAACTATCACAACCCGCTACAGAGGTGTATTGATTTGTCCAGGTAGAGTCCGCAAAATAACTTACTCCACTATAAAGCTCACCATAACAAAGGTCAACTCTTATGGTATCTGTAAAATCATTAATTAAGGTAAGATTTCGCTGTACGATACTATCACAGCCAAAGCTTGTTTGCAAAGAATCTATAAAGGTAGTATCCGATGTATAAACAATCCCCTGATAAGCTTGCCCAAAACAAAGCTGAACTTCCTGACTTTCAATTACCGGATCATGGTAATCAATAAAGGTGTTTACGATACTATCACAACCATTAGCATTTATCAAACTATCAACCAATAAGGTATCGCCACTAAATAACTGCCCTTCAAATAATTCGCCCACACATAGATCAACAGTAACATTAGTTAAATCATTATCGAGTACTACTAAGCTAAGGACAACGGTACTATCACAACCATTAACTCCGGTAAAAGATTCGGTATAACTACCTGGGTTTGTTATATTCTGAACACCAAATTCATAAGTATCTCCAAAGCAAATAGTGTCTGTAAAATTGACCAGGACTTCAGGGGCAACAATTATTTGAGTTTCATGAATACTATCACAACCTGCTATACTGGAATAAGTAACTGTCCAAGTTGTATCGCTAAAATAATTTATACCTTGATAAGCGTCTCCAGAACACAGATCAACTGTAAGCGTCTGAAAATATTCCGGGTTAACAGTAATATTAGTATGTACAATACTATCACAGCCATTAATACTCAATAGAGAGTCCACCAAGCTTGTATCAGCAGTATAAAAAACACCTTGATAGGCATCTCCTTCACAAATACTCACGGGGACTGTCTCTTCATAGAATGGCAGTATATTTAGCTGTAAAGCTACAATACTGTCACAGCCTAAGACGGAGCTCAGCGTATCATAATAAATACCTTCGTCTGATATTACATTGCCTGCAAAGAGTAAAGAATCTCCTGTACAAATAGTTTCCTCCAACTGTGTAGGGGCAATCGGTGAAATAACAATTAACTGAGCTTCATTACTAATTACATTACAGAAAGGATCCGTCAATGTTGAAGGATCATTCGAGACCAGGCAACGATACCATCCGGCATCTTGTGCTGTAGCCTGCGAGATTTGTAATGTGCTGATAATTGCTCCAAAGATGTTTGACCATTCCTGACCATCCGCACTATACTGCCATTGATAAACTGGTGTAGTATATCCCGAGGTAATGGTCACTTCAAAACTTACCGGCTCTAACTCACAAACCGTGTTGTCAGGGCCGACCATTGATTCAGCCTCCGGTCCACAGCCGATCACTGTAATTTCCTGGGTGATCGTTGTTTCATTCCCACAATTATCTACTGCTGTCCAAACACGAGAGATCGTGTAAGAGTCAATACATATACCGGGGTTGCTCGTCTCTTCAAAATTAACGGTGACATCTGAATCACAATTATCAATCGCTTCCGGATCTTCAACCGCAGGAATAGAATCACAATCAACGGTAATATCTTGCGGGAAGCTTAAAAATTCTGGAAGTTCATTATCCTGAACAGTTATATTCTGAACGGTTGTGGCCGTATTTCCACAAAGATCACTAGCCACCCATGTCCTAATAATCAGGTAACTATCCGCACAGTCTCCGTCATAAATAGCTTCATCAAAATCAATCGTTACCTCTCCTCCACACTCATCAGTTGCTTCCACTAAATCCGGATCAGGAATCGCACCACATACTACAGTAGCATGCGCTGGTTCATTCAAAAATACCGGAGGAGTAATATCCTCTACATTTATCTCTTGGGTAAATATGGTAACATTAGCACATTCATCAGTAGCGGTCCAAATACGTTGAATGGTATAATTCCCTGGACAGCCATTAGAAATACTGTCTGTTGTTAATTCAAGTATTACATCCGCACTACAAATATCACTTACTTGCGGAGCAACCACTTCCGGAACCTGTCCACAGGTAATTGTAGTATCAATGAACACACCGGATATAACCGGAGCTATCGTATCAATTACTGTTATGGTCTGAATTTGTTCTGTGGTATTTCCACAGGCGTCAGCCAAAAACCAGGTTCTGGTAATTACCTGTCCATTCGGACAGCCTGGGTCAACAACAGTACTATCAGAGAAATCTACTGTTCCAGGGTTTGAGGTACAATTATCAAATACATTATTTGCAGTCCCTGTGATTACCAGGTCATTCGGATCTTGTCCACACTGTAATGTTATATCCTCCGGAATATCAAAAGTAGGTGCGACGGTATCAATCAAACTAATGACTTGGGTATCACTCATTATATTACCACACCCATCTGCCAATGACCAGGTTCGGTAAATAGAAATATTATTCGCACAATCCGGATCAACTTCAACAATATCCGTATAGCTTGCCTCACCTACGCTCGATGCGCAGCCATCTACTTCATCGGTAACATCCCCCGTAAAAGTCAAATCCGTAATATCTGTATCACAGGCCAAGGTAATATCAGCCGGCACCGTAAAGACTGGTGCGATGGTATCTAATAAGGTGATTGTTTGCATCCCAGTCTGGACATTACCGCAAGCATCGCTTAAGGTCCAGGTACGAATGAAATAAGTTGAACTTTGACAATCTCCACCTACGAACATACTATCCGCATAAGTTGCTGTACCATTTAATGGAGTACATCCATCCGCTTCATTCGTCACCATACCAGTAAATGCCAGATCAGTTATATCCTGATCACAGGTAATAGTAACATCATCTGGCAGGGTAAAACTAGGAGCAATAGTGTCGACTACGGTAATGACCTGTAAGCCATTTGCAACATTCCCACAGCTATCTGCAATTGACCAAGTACGGTAAACCCAGGTATTAGCAGCACAATTATCATCTACAACAACACTATCCGCATAGGTAATACTTCCAGTACTACCACAATTATCCCATACCGCCGAGGGCTCCCCAACTATTAATAAATCATTCGGGTCTTCTTCACAGGTAATAGTAATATCAACTGGCAGTGTAAACACAGGATTAATAGTATCCAGTATTTCAATGGTTTGAATATCAATACTTGTATTACCGCAAGCATCTACCAAAATCCAGGTACGACTAATCACTGCTGAACTTCCACAATTATTTTCACCATCTACGACATCGTTATATGTAACTACGACAGCTCCATCACAATTATCCGTTGGAAAATCTACATTGCCCGTAAGGCTTGTAGAAGCATCATAGGTACATGATTCATCAAGATATAGTGTTATATCTTCGGGTGCAGTAAATTGAGGTGCAATCGTATCTATCAGAGTAATAAACTGTGAACCGCTCACCGTATTTCCACAGGCATCCGAAACAATCCAGCTTCGCTCAAAAGTTCCTGTACCATTACAATCCGTAAGGCCATTAAGATCGTCATTATAAACGATGGTAAAATCAGTAGGACAATTATCACTAATCACACTTACTGAACCAATAGAATTGGTAGAAGTATCAATCAAACAATTAATATCAACATATAAAGTGGTATCTACAGGGAAAATAACTGAAGGTGCAATGGTATCCAGTACTGTTATAGTCTGTACACCCGTAGCGATATTTCCGCAAACATCTGTCAATTCCCAAACCCTCAATAAAACACCTGAGCCATTACATTCTCCCAACCCTGAAAAATCATCGGTGTATTCGATAGTAACTGGATTACCACAATTGTCCTGAACATCTGTTACCACGCCAGTACTGGTCGATGTGGTATCTAAACCACACGAACTATCTAAGAACACGGTCAGGTCATCCGGCATTGTAAATGTCGGCGCCAAAGTATCCACTACATTAACTAACTGTGTACCTTCACTCAAATTACCACAATCATCAATTACCGTCCATGTTCTTGTAAAACTTCCAGTACTATTACAGCCAACTAATCCAGTAAAGTCATCTACATAACTTACGGTTAAATTATTATCACAATTATCCGTAGCATCAACGACCCCGCCAATTGCAAGGACACTGGTATCTAATGCACATTGTACATCCACATATACGGTAGCATCACTTGGCGTTGTAAAGGTTGGTGCAATGGTATCTGCCACCGTGATTAACTGCTCACCGGAAATACTATTTCCACATTCATCGGAAACCATCCAGATACGAACGAAGGTCCCTGTATTATTACAGCCAGAGAGGCCACTAAAGTCATCGGTATAAGTAGTTGTAACATTTGCGGTACAATTATCTCCGCCAGTTGTGGCTACTCCGGTATTCGCAGTGGTCGTATCTAGTCCGCAACTCAGGTCAAAGTAAACCGTTGCGTCAGCAGGTATATCTAATGAAGGCGTGATAGTATCCTGTACGGTAATGGTCTGCACCCCCTCAACACTATTTCCACATTCATCACTAATCGTCCAGGTACGTAATATAGTCCCGGTATTATTACAATCATTTAACCCAGAAAAATCATCTGCATAATTTACAGTTGGATCCGAGGTACAATTATCATTAACTGCATTTGCTCCCCCTACGGTAGCTAAAGACAAGTCAAGTCCACATGTCTCATCAAGATAAACTATGGTATCGGAAGGAATTACAAAGCCTGGCTGAATCGTATCCAGGACCATTATAAACTGTTCATGCTGTGAAGTATTCCCACATAAATCAGAGATCGTCCAAACCCGAATTAATACTCCTGTGTTATTACACTCTGTTAATCCGGTAAAATCATCTACATACTGAACATCAACAGCATTTCCACAATTATCTATAATGTCGGTTACTGCTCCAATATTTGTGATGGAGGTATCCATTTCACAATTAACATCTAAATACAAAGTAACATCGTCCGGCGTAGTATAAGTCGGCGCAATTGTATCTAATACCGTTATCAATTGTTCCCCAATTGTCTCATTACCACAGGCATCACTCACGGTCCAGGTACGTATAAACGAACCACTATTATTACAGCCAGTTAATCCCGCGAAATCATCAATATAAGTAACTAATACATCATTGCTACAATTATCGACTGCATCTACCACTCCTCCAATCGCTATAATACTTGTATCTAAATTACATTGTGCATCAATATATACAGTGGCATCGCTCGGCACAGAAAAAGTCGGCGCAATCGTATCCATTACTGTAATGAATTGTTCGCCGCTTACACTATTCCCACATTCATCCGAAACTATCCAGGTTCGAACAAAAGTGCCTGTACTATTACACCCTCCTAATCCTGTCAGGTCATCCACATAAGAAGTCGTAACGTTGGGAGTACAATTATCCCCTCCGGTAGTTGCCACTCCAGTACTGATCGCTGAGGTATCAAGACTACAGGCATTATCAAAATAAACAGTGACATCTGTTGGTACGGAAAGCGTTGGTGTGATGGTATCTTGTACCGTGATTGATTGCTCTCCTGTAAAACTATTACCGCAATCATCGGTGATGGTCCAGGTCCGAATTACGGTCCCGGTATTATTACACTCTGTTAATCCGGAAAAGTCATCAGTATAATTTACAAGTGGATCGTTAGAGCAATTATCATTTATATTACTTGCCCCTCCAATTGTAGTTAAAGAAAGATCCAGCCCACATGTACCGTCTAAATAAATTATCGTATCAGATGGAATACTAAAAGTTGGTTGTATAGTATCCAACACCGTAATCATTTGTTCAAACGATGAAGTATTTCCACATACATCGGAGATAGTCCATGTTCTGATTAAAGTCCCGGTATTATTACATTCTGCTAATCCGGAAAAATCATCCACATACTGAACATCAACTGTATTTCCACAATTATCCGCTACACCCGTAACTTCTCCTGTATTATTGGTGGTAGTATCCAAGCCACAACTATTATCCAGGTATACCGTAATGTCATCCGGTGTATTATACGTTGGCGCAATTGAATCAACAACTGTAATCAGTTGCTCCCCATTAGTAAAATTGCCACAGGCATCACTAACCGTCCAGGTGCGTATAAAACTCCCTGTACTATTACACCCGCTGAGTCCAGCAAAATCATCTGTGTAGGTAACCGTCAAATCATTTGTACAGTTATCGTTGGCATCTACCACTCCTCCCGTCGCTATTATACTAGTGTCCAACAAGCATTGAGCATCAATATAAACGGTTGCATCAGTCGGTGTCGTAAAGGTTGGTGCAATCGTATCCAGCACCGTTATGATTTGTTCTCCAGTGGCCATATTCCCACAGTCATCCGCCACAATCCAGGTTCGAACAAAAGTACCGGTACCATTACACTCTGTTAGACCATCAAGTTCATCAACATAGCTTATATTTAGCGTAGCTGTACAATTATCATCACTGGAAACGGGAGCTCCAGTATTCGCTATTGTTGTATCAAGACTACATCCGGGTTCAAAGTAAACGGTAGCATCATTCGGTAATTCGAAAGTTGGCGTAATGGTATCTCTAACAATTATATTTTGAGTACCCGTTGCTACGTTTCCGCATTCGTCTGTAACTGTCCAGGTACGAACGACTGTCCCTGTATTATTACAACCCGTTAAACCTTGCAGGTCATCAGAATAAGTAATTTCAACATCTGCCGGGCAATTATCCGTAGCATCTGTTATGGTGATATCCGTAGTCGAAAGGTCAAATCCACACTGAACATCCAGAAAAATTTCAGTATCTGCTGGCGGGGTAAAAGTAGGTGATATAGTATCAATGACTGTTATACTTTGAATGCCGCTTGCTACATTCCCACAAGGATCCGTTACTGTCCAGGTTCTTGAAAAAGTACCGGTACCGTTACAGCCGGTTAGACCATCAAAGTTATCCGTATAGCTTACTAAAATATCCGCACCGCAGTTGTCATTAGTTAAGTCTATTCCACCTAAGTCTGAGACGGTTGTATCTAATGTACATTGAGCACTGATATAAACAACAGCATCCTCCGGCAGTACATATTGCGGAGCGATAGTGTCCACAAGTGTTATTATTTGTTCGCTGATTCTTACGTTTCCGCAGGCATCAGCTACGCTCCAGGTACGGATGATCGTACCGGTTTCACTACATTCCGTTAGTCCGCTTGCATCATCAGTATATGATACCTGAAAATCATTTGCACAAGCGTCAGATACTACAGTAGGCGCGCCAATCACTGCAGAATCTGTATTTACCTGACAATCATCATCCAGATACAAGGTTACGTTTTCAGGGCTTGTAAAGATCGGCGCAATAGTATCAATCACTTCGATCGTCTGTACCATGGAATTAATATTACCACAGGCATCACTCAATGTCCAGGTTCGTTCGATAGTAAAAGTATGTTCACAGGCAGGTGTCCCACTTATTACGTCTGTATAAGTAGGTGTTCCAATATTACTATCGCAATCATCAGAAACATTAGTAGTTGTTCCTGTAATCAAAAGGTCCTCCGGATCAAGATCACAAGAAATCGTAATATCCTCCGGGAGATCAAATACCGGTGGCGTAGTATCTTCTAAGATTATAATTTGATCCTGTGAAAAAACATTCCCACAATCATCAGCAAGCATCCAGGTACGGACTATTCTAGTCGAGCCATTACAAGGCGTATTTTCTTCTATAACATCTGTATAAGTAGCTTCCCCCGTTACACTTTGACAGCCATCGGTCTCTCCGGTTGCATCTCCCGTTAAATTCAAATCATTAGGATCCTGACTACAGTCAAGTGTTATATCTGCTGGTGTCGTAAAGCTAGGAACAATATTATCGACAATAGTAATCTCCTGGACTCTGGAAGAAGCATTGCCACAGGCATCCGTTAGGGTCCAGGTTCGATTAATTTTTGAGGAGCCATCACAATAATTAGCAGTGATAAATTCATCTTCATATTCTAAAAGTCCTACAAATTGATAACAGTTGTCCGATTCATCACTGATTTCTCCGGTAATATTCAAATCATCCGGATCATCTTCACAACTAATAGTTACATCCGAAGGAGGAGTAAAGGTTGGTGCCTTGTTATCTTCTAAAGTGATGATTTGAACAATCGAGGTATCATTACCACAATCATCTGACAAATACCAGGTTCGCTCAATATAGCCAGCACCTTCACATGGTGTATCCGTAAAATAATTATCCGAATATGTTGCCTCTCCAATATTGGTGCTACAGTCATCTGCTTCCTCCGTCGCATCTCCGGTTAATACTAAAATATCTGGATTTTGATTACAATTAATCGTTACATCCGGAGGTGCAATAAAAGAAGGCGGCGTGGTATCTACTAAGGTGATCACCTGTAATTCAATTGCAGTATTCCCACAATCATCCGTGATGCTCCAGGTTCGATTTACTATGGAAGAACCATTACAAGGTGAATTGGGTATTACTACATCAGTATAAACCGCTATATCAAGATTGGGATCGCAATTATCCGCAGCATTGCTGGTATTACCCGTAATATTTAGATCGTCTATATCCGTACTACAATCCAGGGTAATATCCGCTGGCTGTTCAAATGTAGGAGGTGTTGTATCTTGTAAATAAATGTTCTGAACAAGCACCGTAATATTCCCACAGGCATCCGTTAGGGTCCAGGTTCGTTCGACAATTAACTCTCCATCACATAATCCATCCGTTATTAGTACATCTGTAGATACTGCTTCACCAATCCCCGGATCACAGCTGTCATATTCATCCAGTACATCACCGGTCAGGGTCAAGTCCGTATAATCTGCTTCGCAATCTATAGTTATATCTGAAGGTACCGTAAAGGTAGGTGGATCGTCATCGATAATTACTGTAGTAACTGCTCCATCTGGCCCTTCATCCGCACAAGGATACTGAATCACATAAATTGTATCATATGCTGTACAACCATTAGAAGGTCTTGTAACCTCAAGATAATACCAACCTGGCTCTGTTACATCAACCTCCTGAAGTGTTGAACTATAACCATTAGGGCCCGTCCAGAAATATTCCATCCCATTTTCTCCAGCTACCAGGTGTGCTAATACATTATCACATCCATAAATAGGGTCAGCAGTTATATAAGCATCAGGAGGTATCGTATCAGCCTCTACAATAAAGGTATCCATTACCCCCGTACACCCTTGAATAGGCGAAGCAGTCAGGATATACATCCCCGGCTCATCTACTGTGATTGATTCCGCAAATGGATCAGAGGTAATATTACCATTAGGTGTAGTCCAGTGATAAAAAGCATTTGTAACCAGGCTATCCGCCTGTAAAGTTGCTTCAGGATATGCACAACTTATATTTTCACCAATAATTTCCGCTGGAGCATACGATATGGCTACAAATGGATAAGGCCCACTAAAATCTTTTAGTTGGGCTGTAAATGAATTAGAAGCTCTAGTCTTGAAAACAACATTACTAAATGGTAATTCACAAGAATTGCCATCATTAACAATGGCGACATCAATCCCAAATTCTGTCAGGTTGAGCCCCATTTCAAGAAATTGATTATTATGATACACATCCGAGAAATCTCCGCCCGGATCTAGCGTTCCCCAAGGTGGAGCTTCCGAAAAATCAGGGTTTCCTAAAGCACAACCAAATCCATTTCCGGTAGGAGGGACAATATCTGCATATCCGTATTGAGAGCTATTCGCTGCCCCGTCGAATTCCGCACCAAAATCAAAAGTTGCGGGATTTACATTATTATAATCATCTCGACTCACCCAAACTCTCACTTCAAATTCGGGAGCACTAGTGGTAGACATGGAAGCTGTAATAATCAAATCCCCTACCCCTACAATATTTCCAGCACTATCAAACTCCCAGGCCGTATGTCCTTCTTCATCCCCCGCAGAGCCAAAAGTGTTCGCTACTTCATCATAATTAATAGGCAATGCATATATCTCTGCATCAAAATAGCTATCTCCAGTATTGCTTACACGGCTAAACCCTAACATGATCCAAAGGTCATCATTAATGGTAGATCCATCTCTTCTCATGTGTACGTAGGAGTCGATCAGATCGTTTTTTGGTGTCACATTCTGAGGGCCTGTAGCCCAAATAGCTGGATCTTCACCATTTTTACTAGCCGAGGTATAACTTGTTATATCTGTATTACCAGGGCCACCATAGAAGTCGCGGATATAAGTAGCATCCAGCCATCGGACGCCATTGATTATTGAGTTATTGGGTTGGGATCCCTTTAGAGAAAAGGGGACATTTGAGCCCGACATGTAGACATTTCGCATCATCCAGGCATTCGTCGTATCTATAACGCCTATTCCATAACCCAGGGATGCTCTTCCATTAAACCAATCGTCAGTATTTTCCCCAAAACCTGCGTTATTACCGTGATCAGAGATATTAGAGTAGACATCTGCATCTATTCCAAAGCTGGCTGCCTCGCAGCCATTTTGTAACGTTTGGGAGTGTGACAAGACTGGCGTCAACACTAAAACCCCTATAATTACCCCTAACCATAACAATTTGTACAAGTTCAAATCATTGAATTTGTTTAGTTACACAATCGAAGACATAGGAATTTTCGGTTACTGTAATGGGAGGAAATACATAACTGGTTTTACATCAACAGATAAGAGGGCAACATCTATACCAAGAATGGCCTTTTCAGGTACTTTAATCACCTAAAAAGTCAATAACAATAAATACCTTTTATCAACAGAGATGGTTAGAAAAAAAATACTAAACAAAATGCTGTCACAAAAATCCGAATCACATTTTGATTCGTAAGTATGACAATTCAATTCGTCATTGATAGGTTAGAAATCAAAGTTTATCGAAAAAGCAAAAACATAAACTATACACTAAGTTAACTTTGCACTGTACCATTTCATTCAGCCAAAAAATTAAAGTATGAAACAATTCTCCATCCTATTTTTATTAACCTTTATTAGTTTACAAGCCCTTGCTCAAACAGCAAGTATTAAGGGGCAACTTCAAGACGAAGCGGAGCAACCTGTTGGTTTTGCGAATATTGCCCTTTATAGCGCTACTGACAGTAGCTTAGTTAAAGTCGAAACCAGTGATGAAGCAGGCGTATTCAACATTCAGGGGCTTAGTGCCGGGACTTATTTTCTGGAAGCTTCCTTTGTCGGTGTCGGTAATGTTCGCAAAAACGACCTCACGCTTACAGATGGTCAATTATTAGATTTAGAAATCATAAGTTTTGGCGACAGCGGAATCGAACTAAACGAAGTGACCGTAACAGCGCGTAGAGCGATGGTCGAAGTAAAACCTGACCGAACAGTATTCAATGTACAGGGTACAATTAACTCCGCAGGCTCTGATGCCGTTAGCCTTTTACGAAAAGCGCCTGGTGTAACTGTTGACAATAATGACAACATTAATGTATTAGGACGTTCAGGAGTACTGCTTTATATCGACGGTAAGCGTTTACCTTTAAACGGAGATGATTTAAGTAATTATCTTAAAAACCTCCCCGCAGAGCAAATAGATCGAATAGATATTATCACCAACCCAGGTGCAAAATATGAAGCAGAAGGAAATGCCGGAATCATTGACATTCGTCTAAAGCGAGATAAAAGCCATGGCACAAATGGAACAGTAAGTGGTTCCTTTAGTCAAGGTGAACTCCCTCAAATGAATGGTAATATTAGCCTCAACCATCGCAATAAAAACATGAATGTTTTTGCAACTGTAGGAGGCGGTGATTATGAGCGGTTCAATAGCATGGTTTTCCAAAGTTTCCAAAATGGTTTGTTTCTCGATGAAACCAACTATATGAATAATTTCTCTGAGAATTTAAACTACCGAGTTGGAGCTGATTTCTTTGTTGCTCCTAACCATACTGTAGGTTTACTAATCGGAGGCAACTACTCTGATGGAGGAATGAGTTCAACGAATAACATTGGTATTTATAATCAAGGTTCTATCACTGAATTAGACAGCTTACTAATCGCAAACTCTGATGCAAACTGGTCAAACAACCAAAACACTTTTAATATTAATTATCGCTTTAATAATAAAAAAGGTAAATCCATCAATGTTGACCTTGATTATGGAGTGTATGATACCGAGCGAACAAGATTGCAACCAAATCGATATTATAAAGATGCTTCTGAAGAAATACTCTTAACAGAAGTAATCAACACTTTCGATACGCCAACCAAGATTGACATTTACACTGGTAAGTTTGATTATGAAGACAACCTTGCAGGAGGTCGACTGGGATTAGGCGTTAAGTACAGCCGTGTAGAATCTAATAATGTATTCTTGTTCTTTGATCGAATCAACGGAGAAGACTTTCAGAATAATAGAAATTCCAACATCTTCGATTATGATGAAAATGTCTATGCTGCTTACGTCAGCTATAATCGTCCGATCAATCAGAAGTGGAATTTCTCGGCGGGCTTACGTTCAGAGTATACCGATATTTTAGGCAACCTTCAACCATTTCTTGAAGAACTTCAAGAACCACCAGTTGATACAAGCTACATTAGTTTCTTCCCAAGTCTTGGGTTGACTTACCAGGCTGCTCCTATGCATTCTTTCTCGCTGAACTACGGCCGCAGAATTAATCGCCCGGACTATAACGTCCTGAACCCATTTAACAATCAGTTGAGTCAATTATCTTATGAAAAAGGGAATCCATTTTTATTCCCGGAGATCGTTAATAATATTGAATTGGGTTACACCTGGCAATATCGTTACAATTTCAAAATTGGATATAGTCTGACGACCGATCAGATCACTCGTTTGATTGCTCCGGACGAGGTTGATCCGAGGGCAGGATTTATCACCTGGGCTAATTTATCCACCCAGGAAGTCTGGTCCGGTAATATTAGTGCGCCAATACAATTGGCTAAAAAATGGAATGCCTACTTCAATGTAAGTGCATCTTACATTGATAATCAAGCAGACTATGGCGATGGTGCAGTTGTTGATGTACAGGCCTTTACCTATAGCATTTTCCAGCAGCACACCTTCAACTTACCCTGGAAGCTCACTGGTGAAATTTCCGGATATTATGCAGGACCTGGTGTTTGGGGAGGAGTATTTGAATACGAATCTAGCTGGGCATTGAATATTGGCTTGCAACGCAAGTTCTTCAATGATCAACTTAACGTCCGGATCAGTGCAAATGATTTGTTCTATGAATCCGGCTGGGATGGTGAATCCTCATTTAACGGTTTAGTTTCACTTGGATCTGGTAGATGGGATAGTCGTCGTGTAGGAGTAAGTCTTAGCTATAACTTTGGAAACCAAAATGTAAAATCTCGTAAGCGCAGAAC
>JAHDHW010000216.1 GCA_020631105.1 Saprospiraceae bacterium
GATTCTTCGGTAATTCGCCATATTTCGCTTTCCTTCCCCACTCAGCGTCTTCATCTTACAATTGAATTTAGCGCAAAATTCCATGTCTGGCTTCCCGCTTAGAGACTCCTTAGGTTGAGTAGAAAGTCTAATTTTTACCTTCACTCAGAGTCATCTACTGTATACGGAAGTCCTTTTTTCACTTTTTAAATAATCGCTTTTATGAAAAATCAGATTTATTTTATTTCATTGCTTTTCCTTTTTATGAGTCCCCAACTGAATGGTCAGACAAATGTTGAAGTTTCGTCTCCTCATCCCGTAAAAGAACTCTTCTTGTCCTCTATTGAGGCATTCAATAATGGGGAACTTGAGCTATTCCTATCCAATTTTTCCTCAGATATTAAAATGTATGGAACAGATGGCATGTATACCAGTAAAGATGCACTGAGAACACGTTTCAAAGTTATTTTCCAGCAATTCCCAAATAAGAGAATGGAGATTCCAGAACTTAATTTAGAAATCTTATCCAATGAGATTGTCTTGGTAAACTTTCAATGGAAACTATATCCTATGGGCAATGGCCCTGCATATAGCGGTATCGGAACAGGATTATATATACTTAAGAATAAAGAGTGGCTTGAAATCCTTGAGGTAGAATCGGTTACAGAAGTCGATGAAGCATTGATGCAAAAATAATTCTATTGGCTAACAATTAATAAATAGAGAGTGTTCTTCCAAAGAATGCTTTCTATTCAATTTTTACTAATTTTTTAATAACCTTCAAATACCCTTTGCTACTGGTAATCGTTTCAAGTTTTAATTCATTAAACTGAATTAAATAGCGGCCATTCAAATGCGGTGTAATTTGCTTGATATGGGAAGTGTTTACAATATACTTTCTATGAATTCTCAGAAACTTTTTGTCTAGTCTTTTTTCAAGAAAAATAAGCGAATAATCACATAACATCTTCGTACTATCTGACTGGTAAATATAAGAGTAGTTGTCATAAGCCTCGAAGTAAGCAATATCTTGTGTATTTACCAGCTTTATATTTTCACCTTGCTTAACAGGAACTTTAGTAATCCCTTCAACATTCAAATCACTCCCCTCGACAATTAGACCTTCCTCCTCATTTTTCTTTTCCCAGGAAAATAGTCGATCATTAATAAAAAAACTTAAACCCAGAAATATCGAAATTATACTATTCGACAGATAAAGATTACCGGATGAAAAAGGTTGATAAGTTGTATTCTGAAAAATTATAGTTTTAATCAAAGCTTCAATTTCCGTAGCTAAAATTCCAAGGAATAAAAAAAGTATTGATAACACAAGGTAGCGTTTCCAAGTTTGCTGAAACCGATACTGAAAAAATGGTTTATTAGATGCTATCCACAATAAAGTATAACCGATAAGAAAACTTGTACAAGAAGATAAAATAGCCCATTGAATCCAATTAAATCCTCCATGGATGATATAATTAGTAGTGCCTATGCCAACTCCTACTAATAAAACATATGGTAAATATTGATTTACTTTCTTAAAATCCAATTGGACCGACCCCATGCTTAAATCTATTTTTATTCGCTTGATACTACCTCTGAAATTTTTCGACCACAGCTTATGATGTTCTTATCATTTCACCGAAAACTTAAATACCGTCTTTGAAGTATACCGTTCTCCAGGCTTCAATAGCACAGAAGGAAAATCCGTTTGATTCGGCGCATCCGGATAATGCTGCGTCTCCAAACAAAAACCACTTCGATGACCATAAGTACCTCCATTTGGTGCAGGTAAAGTACCATCCAAAAAATTACCACAATAAAATTGAATCGCCGGTTCATCCGTCGAAACCTCTAAGAGTCGGCCGGAAGGTGCATGATACGCACTCGCTACCCTTCTCAAAGTCTCTTCCTCATTCAATACCCAACAATGGTCATACCCTTTACCTTTTATCAATTGATCATTTTCCATCTCAATATCTTTCCCGATTAACTTGGGCTTCCGAAAATCAAAAGGAGTATCCAAAACCGGGCGAATCTCTCCGATTGGAATCAAGGTAGCATCAACTGGTAAAAAAGCATCCGCCTCAATCATCAACTCATGATCCAATATATTTTGGCTAAAATCCCCGGACAAATTAAAGTAAGAATGCTGAGACAAATTGACTACCGTTGCTTTATCAGTAGTAGCTTCATAACTTACTTCAAGCGCATTATCTTTTGTAAGCTCATAGATTACTGTGGTCTTAAGAT
Organism: Saprospiraceae bacterium; assembly: GCA_020631105.1. Classification (GTDB taxonomy): domain Bacteria; phylum Bacteroidota; class Bacteroidia; order Chitinophagales; family Saprospiraceae; genus JAHDHW01. The sequence continues at coordinate 2,233 of JAHDHW010000216.1, forward strand.
TTCCGGGATATCCTTCTTCTTTATCTTTACTTAGATAAGTTAATTTTAAAGCCGCACCATGCTCCGTTTGTATTTCATTGGCCGTCCAAATAACTTTATCAAAGCCGAGCACTCCTCCGTGCAAATGGTTGGGACCATCGTTGGTAGCCAGGGTATACTCCTCTCCATCAATGGAAAACTTCCCTTTAGCAATACGATTACCATATCGACCGATCAAAGCACCAAAATAAGGGGAGCCTTTTACGTATTGCGCCAGGCTATCATAACCTAATACTATATTCTCGAAATTTCCATTTTTATCGGGGGCAGTCCATTTGGTAATAATTCCTCCATAGGTAATCACTTCTACCGTCATGCCGTTTTCATTCTTGAGGATATATTGCTCTATCTTACGTCCATCCGTAGTAGTACCATAAGGGCTTTTGGAAATGCTGGTAGCTGGAGTCATTTTTTCAGTTGCTTCATTTGAAGATTCTTTGGTTATGTCCCCCTTACAGTATAGTAAAGAAGTACATATTACCAAGAGTAAAATTTTGTAGGTAAAGGTAATTAGTGGGTTTTTCATTGATCATTTACTTATTATGATTTTTGAGTCTATTTAAATAGAACCATTAAGATACTTGTTTTAAATATAATCCAAGCGCTTTACTCGATGCGAAGGTGGTTTGCACTTGCTCCAAATGAACTATTAAGTCACAAACCACACCGATGTCAGGATAGTTAATCATAGCAACACAGACTTGATTACTTTTACATTTGAACCCTATACCATTTCTTTTTCATTTTACAATCGCAAAAAATTAGAACTAAGCCTTATATTTAGGATTAAAGTCCTTTAGGACTGAGTACTTGGACATAAATAACATAACTCTGATACAATGAAAAACACCCTTGCCTTTTTTTTAATGATTCTAATGTGGAGCGCATGCAGCGACACCAGCCCTTCCACTGCTAGCGCTGAAACGAGCGTCGAACAAGTCGAAGTAAAAAATGATTGGATTACGCTCTTCGATGGACAAACTACAGAAGGCTGGCGCGGTTACAATTCCAAAGACATGCCTCCGGGCTGGACTGCTAAAGATGGCATGCTGATGTTTGATACCGAACTGGAGTTAGAACAAGACTACGAAGGTGGACGAGATATAATCTATGGTACAGAAGAGTTTGACAATTTTGAATTATACGTAGAATGGAAAATTCCTGAAGGCGGTAATAGCGGAATATTCTATCACATCAAAGAAGGTTACGGTGGCCCACCGGAAGTGTCTCCGGAATATCAACTTATTGACGATGCTAACTATGCTACTATTCACGACCTCAAATCATATAACGAACAGTTCGGTGCAGCCGAACCTGAAAAACTACAGGACTGGCAATCAACCGCAGCAGATTATGCCATGCATACTCCAGACCCCGCTAAAAAGAAACTTAATCCTGCCGGAGAATGGAACAGCTCCAAAATTGTTTACACACCGGAACGAGTAGAACATTGGCTAAATGACCAAATGGTTTTGTCTTTTGTACCAGGCTCCGCAGATTGGAATGAAAAAAGAAATTCAGGCAAATGGAAAGATGCTCCGGATTATGCAAAATATAAAAAAGGATACATTGGCTTTCAGGACCATGGCAGTTCACTTTGGTTTAGAAACATAAAAATCAAAAAGCTATAAACGCCTGATTCATATTGGAGCCTTATACTGATTTAGAACTAAGAATGATATGGCAACAGCCACATTCAAACATCATCAGTATAAGGCTCCTAAGCCCTCAATCTTCCTCTGATGAAAACCAAATTCTTTTTACCCGTCTTTTGCTTTAATCTGTTTTTATTTGGATGCCAGCATTCAAGCTCTAATGGCAAACTTTCCAATTCAGATGTCAAGAGCATCGCATTCCTCGGAGGCACCTTAATTTCCGGAATGGAAGATCACGCTTTCTTCGAGAAAGCCCTAAGCCTGTCTTATTCAGATCAAGAAATTAAAATCCGGAATATCGCATGGCCGGCGGATGATGTTTTTGGCTTGGCAAGATCACAATTCGGCTCTGCTCAAAATACACAGTCCTGGCAACCACCATCAGCAGAAGAAGGCTTTGGTTCAAAAGTATTACTCAAGCATATTACAGAAGTTAATCCAAGCACCTTGTTTTTGGGCTATGGGTCAGAAGGCGCTTTTTTTAATTCGGAGGAAGATTTTAATTTATTTAAAAGCGGCTATACCCGATTACTGGATACGATCGAAGCACGTGCGATAAAGCTCGTTTTATTAAGTCCACCAAAACAAGAGATTAGTTTCTTTCAAGTCGAAGACGTAAATCACAGAAACGATTGGCTAAAAAAAGTCAGTTCGTTTATTCAATCAGAAGCCGAAAAACGAAATCACATTTACATCAATTTATACGATGAACTAATTATTGACCCTACCCAAAAACAGTTTACTTATAATGGAGTACATCTAAAACCTGAAGGCTATCAAAAAATGGCTGGTCTCTTATGTAAGGGTTTAGATATTTCTCTGGAAGCAAAATCATTGAGCCCTGAAAAAAATGAACAACTTCTGTCACTCATCAAAGAAAAAAATAGATTACATCGCTACAAACTCCAACCTCTAAACGAAGCCTATATCTACCTCTTTCGAAGACATGAGATGGGGCACCTCGCCTCGGAGATGGAAGATCTGAGATTGCTTACCTCAGAGAAAGAAAAAGAAATCCACGCGATTGTAAGTAACCAAAGTTATACTCCAGCTCCAAAAGAAGAGAAGCCCTGGGAAGCACCAAAAACTTACGAAGAACACGAAGTCCCCGCCTTTATTCCGACCCCAAATGTAGAAGAGGAAATTGCGGCATTCAATATTTCGTCGGATTACGAAATCAGTCTTTTTGCTGCAGATCCCATGATCGCCAATCCGATCAACATCAATTGGGATACTAAAGGCAGAGCATGGGTGGCAACAAGTAGCACTTATCCGCATATCGTACCCGGTAATGAACCCAATGATAAAATCATCATCCTTGAGGATACCAACGGCGATGGCAAGGCAGATAAGCATACGGTCTTTGCCGAGAATCTTTTAGTTCCACATGCGGTTATGCCTGTCCCGGGTGGTGCCTATGTGGTAGCAACCACAGAGTTATTATTTTTAGCAGATACGGATGGAGATGATATCGCAGATGAACGAAGAGTGGTCTTTGATGGCTTCGGAAACGCAGATGTGCATCACACGATTCATGGCTTACGCTGGACGCCCTGGGGAGACTTACATTTTACGCAATCTATTTACATTAATTCCTTTATTGAAACTGCTTTCGGTACAAAGGTTTTAAATGGCTCCGGCACCTGGTCCTTCAGACCGGAAACCGAGCAACTCGAAGTTTTTAGTCGTGGCCTGGTCAACCCCTGGGGAGAAGCCTTTGATCAATGGGGGCAAGCCTTTGCGACTGATGGTGCAGGAGGATCGGGCATGAATTATATCTTTCCCGAATCCGCTCACATGACCGCAGTCGGAGCGCCCTCAGTTTTACCTGGACTCAATAGTGGAACACCAAAAAATACTGGTGCAGAAGTTATTTATAGCCGTCACTTCCCACAAGATTGGCAGGGAAGTATCATCACCAATGATTATCGCGCAAACCGAACTGTTCGCTATGAAGTCCAGCCTTCAAAAAGTGGCTACACTTCAAAAGAAGTTGAAACGGTTCTGCATTCTGATCATCGCTCTTATCGTCCGGTGGATAACAAAATTGGTCCGGACGGTGCTCTGTATATTGTCGACTGGTACAACCCTATTATTGCCCACGGAGAGGTTGACTTTCACCATCCGGCAAGGGATCGCTTGCATGGCCGTATCTGGAAACTCACCCATAAAAACAAGCCTCTTTTAAAACCTTTTTCATTCGCTGATGCTACGTCCGCTGAATTATTGGAGCAATTAAAATCTCCTGAGCAGTTCGCAAGATTACAAGCAAATCGAGCCTTCGTCGAACGCAACGGCGAGGCAGCATTGGTCATGGACTGGATTAACAAGCTGAACAAAAACGATCAAAACTTTGCGCAACATCGCCTCGAAGGGTTATGGCTACTTACCGCTCTAAATCATTACGATGAAAATACATTGCGTGCTTCCTTAAAGGCTTCAAACCCGAATGAAAGAGCTGCTGCCATTCGGATGCTCGCACATTGGAAAAAGCAAGGGGACTTTCTCCCCAGCTTAGAAGCATTAATCCTTGATAAGCATCCACAAGTCAGGCTAGAAACATTACACTGCTTGCGCAGTTGGGGTACGAAAGAGGCTGCAGAAATGGCAATGCAGGTGAAAGAATTACAAATGGACAGGAATCTGGAGTTTGCCTTGAATCTTACCCTGGCCAAACTTCAGGAGCAATGGCTGCCAGCCTTTGCCAATGATGAAAATCCGTTTAATGCTTCGAAAAACAATCAGCTTTACGCTTTATTGACCAGTGAGGATCCGCGTGTCATCGCCCCTATTAATGATCTCCTGTCCGATGCTTCGATTGATCCCGATCAGGCAAAAAAAGCATGGTTTCTCTTAGCCAGAATCGGTAATGCTGAAAGCTTAACAAAGGTACTTCAAAAAGCGACAACTGAACGCGACGTTCAACTGCTGGAGGCCATGGCAAATGCACCAAATGCAAATGATGCAATCCCCGCTAATGTAGAATTATTGCGGCCCCTAATCACGGATAAGAATACTTCCCTCAAAACACTGGCGATGCAATTAATCGGCCGCTGGAAAGTAAAGGACTTTGCTCCGGATGTCCTGGCTCAGATCCAAACCTCCAGTAGTACCCAAGCTCAAACTGCCGCGATGAGAGTGCTGGAACAACTCGATCAGCGTTCAGCGATTCATAAAATGGCTACTTCTTCAACAGATCAAAATATCCGGGGCATCGCCTGTCAGGTCTGGGCAGAAAACGATATTCAAAAGGCAACTGCTCCCATCGTAGAATTGTTATCCAACTTCAAAAACGCCGAACTATCAGAATCCATATTTTCTGTTTTTGTCAGAAACGAAAAAGGCCCCGACCTACTTATAAATGCTTTGCAGGATAAAAATATCCCAGAGCCCATTGCAAGTGCAGGACTTAAGGTCGTGCAAACTTCAGGACTCCCCTTAGCAGCATTAGATCAGGCAATCCGAAAAGCAGGAAAGATAAGCGTAGTAGGCATGCAGATGACCCCAGAGGAAAAAAGACAATTAATCAGCGACGCATCATCCAACAGTAATGGCTATCGGGGAAGCAAACTATTTCGAAAAAAAGAATTACTCTGCCTTACCTGTCATCGGGTAAATAATGTAGGAGGTTTATCCGGTCCTGACCTTAGTACGATTGGTACCTTCATGACACCTCCTGCAATCCTGGATGCACTACTCAATCCGAATAATGATATTAAACAAGGTTATGAAACGGTTATCCTGACCAAAAACAATGGGGAGATGATCAGCGGGTTACTCGATCGTAAAACGGATAAAGCCACTTTGATCCGCTTAGCGAACAGTCAGATTGTGGAAGTACCGGCAGCCGAAATTTCAAAAATAGATGTGAGTCCGGTATCCTTGATGCCCGCTGGACTGACTCGTAATCTCACCAGAGATGAGATGAAAGATTTATTAGGATATCTGATGAATCTAGGCGTCAGAAATTAAGTCTCATACTCCTCTGGTTACAGCAGTCATTCGTATCTAT
>JAHDHW010000027.1 GCA_020631105.1 Saprospiraceae bacterium
TTATTTGACCCTTAAAATTCCCCGCATCACATTCGCATGCCCCGGGAAAGTACAAACGTAAGGATAATCCCCAGGTTCATCAGGTGCAATGAAATAAATTGTTTCGGCAGTATTCGGGCGAAGTATTTTAGTGTGGAATAGTACTTCTTTCAGGTCAGGAATATAGCTTTTCGCTTCTCCCTGCAAACCTAACTCGTTGGAAGCAACTGCTATTTTATCAGCAGATCCCGGGACACCTAATACGAAGTTGTGCATCATATCATCTGCGTTATCGAAGATCAATTTTACTTTTGAACCTGCTTTTACCTCAATCAGCTCTTTATCATACTTTAAGCCTGGCTTTGTTCCTATAAAGAAATGAGCATCCGGGCCATCTACCCAGGACTCAGGCATTGTATTGACATTCTTTGCTAAGGCTTCTACATCCGTATTAGCAGCTATACTTTCTCCTGTTACAGTTGTTCCTTCCGGAAGATTGCTCCCCGGGATTTCATTGACGGTGTAATAAGCTACTTTATGGACAGCGTCTTGACCATCGATTGATTTCAGTTCTTTTATCTTGATCTCGTAAATATAGCCTGCCCGAATCTGGTCGAGGACTAGCTCGGCTGTTAATCCATCTGGAGATAGGGTAATACTTTGAATTCTACGTTCTTGTATATCTGTAGCTGGACTTCCATAAATACTGTGGTACTTATAAGTAAAGTCATTTACTTCAAGTGATGATTTAAGACTATTTTCCTGAATGGGACTGGTGAAGTTTATTTGAAACCCCTTGGGCCGAATATTTACTGTGTTCATCTCACAAGGGGTCCGGCCAGTCCACTTTAATTTTTGAAGCCCAAAGGGTTCCGGCCCAGTTGAGGCCCATCCGCGGCTGGTCATACCTGCGAATAAAGAAGAGGCTCCAGGTGCCCACGCCATACGGAGTAAACCGGAAGAGAAACCTTCCACAAAGGGAAAACAAACGCCTTGATAAACGCCATTTACTTTTTCCTGATAGACCCGCATTATCTTGGAATGCCCCTGATCTCCTACTAATAATTGCCCGGTAAATGGACCGAATCCATCGGGAACAATTACTAATCCGGAAGTCGATATCCCCATCAAGGTGTGCGGAAACCAAACACTTGGGGGCTTAACTGCAGCTATTTCTTTGGAATATTCAAAGAGTGTCAACGCTTTTGTTTCATCGATATCTTCTGGTTTGGTATTTAATGGCGAACCTGGTTCTCCGGTCCACTTTAAGCCTTCAGGATTACCGACGAAGTCACCTTCCTCAACGTGCGTCATCCGACCTGATCCTACCCAATCTCCTTGATTCTCGGTGTAAAACATATCGCCTGCTGCGTTAAAGCCAAAGCCGGCAGGGGAACGCATCCCCGTAGCCAAGGGCGTAATTTCACCTTCTGGACTGACCTTGACCATCCAGCCATCCCATTTACTCAGGCTTGCTCCGTGACCAATCCAAGCGAGGTTTAGCGTAACAATCATATCTCCTTCCGGCGTAAACTCAGGTCCGTAACGGTACTGGTGATAATTGCCTTCTAGCTCCCAGGTCGCTATACTTTCGTAACGGTCCGCTTTTCCATCCTTGTTTTTATCTGTTAATTTGGTAAGCTCTCCGCGCTGTGCACAGTAAAAACTCCCGTCTTTAAAAGCTAAACCTAATGGCTCGTGCAGACCATGGGCAAAGCGGGTGTACTCGGGTTTCTTTGCTTCCGGATTCTTGATTAACCAGAGTTCTCCTCGCCGGGTAATGACGCCTAATTGCCCCTGGTCATCATAGGCTAAACCGCCGACTTCTAATGCGATGTCCTCCGGAATATGAACGTCCTCAATTTGATAGTAATCTGCTTCTGTCGGAGGTGCTGCTGTTAGTTGAATGATGACTAGCAAAAGAAGTAATGTGATGATTTGATTTTTCATGCTATGATAAGTTATTAGGGCTTGTTTACCAGAGTATTTCATATTTAATGCTACGGTTTTCTTTAATGGGGAAGATCATATCGGCTTTATCTTCTCCTTGCTGAATCTGAGGTTTTCCCTCTGAAAGTATCTTCAAATAATATTTTCCTCCGATGGAATACAATCCATTGTCTAAGGTTTCAATATAATCAGCACTTGCGATTCTACTGTAGAGTTGAGTCGTACCATTGGGTTGAATCTCCAGGGTACGAACAAGGGTATTTTTAAGTTCTCCGGGGTGCATACGATCGCTGACTCCAGCGTCTCCTAAGGTATACCTAAAGGTTGGTCTTCCTGCGTCATCTAAATCGTAGGCTTCTAATTTGAATTCATCTGAAGTATTCGGATAATTTGCTTTTGCGTTTGATAATTGCGCTATGATTTGGCCATCGGAGAGCTCCACTGCCATACTTTGTGGTAATGCGGTTTGATCGTGCCCTCTGCCTTGCCACATATTGGTTACGTCGGCAAAGCCGCCTCTCCAGGCTTTGAGTAAGGCGCCATTATTTAGGTCTAAACTGTAATGGACACCCAGCGGATCTCCGACCGAGATAGCATGGGTTCTCTTTTCACCCTCGAAGTAGACAAACCCTCTGAGTAGCTCTGGCTCTGACTTTGGATCGAGTAACAGCGGCTCTTGTTTTTGTGTACTTTTCTGGAGTGCTGGAGAAGCTAGCGTTTGATAAACCATCTGCGGTCCTTCATAGAGTACCCGTAGGGAACGTCCCCAGGTGTTATTATAGTAATCCAGTTGAATTTGATGTTTCCCTTTGGAGAGATTGATCAGTCCGGATTTACGTTCGGGGCCATGATTGAAATCATTATCAACAATTAGATTGTCATTGATATAAAGTTTGGTTCCATCATCGGAGATGGTATGAAAGATGTAATCTCCATCCTGCGGAATTTCAATTTCTCCTATAAACTGTATAGCGATATAGTCTTCTCTTTTGGCTATTTTATCAATCAAAAAGGAATCAATGCTTCCTTCTTCAACTGGACTTAGAGTAGAAAAATCGGGTAGGGCAGTGCCCTCTCCAATTTCGTAATACTTATAGGTCATTGGAGCTGTAAGCTTTACAGTTTGATCGAAAAAGCGCTTGTATCTGATGTTTCTAAAGGCAACTTTGCCGTGATCACCCTGGATCATTAGTGGCGCAGTAGCCACTTCATCGTTTTTAGGAGCAGCTCTGGTTGGTCCGGACAATTCTACATTTTCATGGATCAACATTCCATTCAGTTCTACTTTATCGAAACGAGCATTGCTGATTTTATTTCCTGCCTCATCAAAGCGCGGCGCAGTAAATTTGACATAAAACTTCTGCCAGAGACCGGGAGCCTTTGCTGCGTTTATTGCAGGCGCATGTCCTTCATATCCTTGCTGTCCTTCGGGAGCGGAATCGTTCCATCGTTGGTAAATACCACCTAAATCACTATGCTGAGGATTATCAATTCCCCAAGAGTCAAATACCTGGATTTCGTAGCGACTCATAAAGTATACCCCGGAGTTAGAACCTTTGGGAACCATTACTTCATATTCAATCTCCAGGTCTCCATGTTCCCAATTGGTAAAGATATGGGCACCAGAGTTGTCTGGTACTTTATTGAACAGGACTCCAGTTCCTTTTTCGGAACTTGCATCTTGTTCTTGTAGATAATCCATCTTGACAGCACTCACAATTTCCCAGTTGTCTCCATCGGTTAGGAACATCGACAGATCATTTAATTCTATAGTTTGAAAGGGTAGTGTTGTTATCTCTACTTTTGGATTTTCTCCCTGCGGTTGGTCATTTTGATCTTCTGAGTCAGAAAAACAGCTAAAACACGTTATCAAAAAGAGCAAAAAGATTCCTGGTTTAAATTGGTTCATTCCTGAAGGTTTTGTTTTACATTCGTAGATGAGTAGTCAAATCCAAAAGCTCACCGGATAACACAAGATAATAAACGAATTATGAAAACACATTATCGGAATTGTAACATTTGCGAAGCTCTTTGTGGCTTGGAAATTAAATACGAAGGGGACAAAATTCACTCTATAAAAGGCGATGCCAATGATCCTTTCTCCAAAGGTCATATTTGTCCGAAGGCTTTGGCTCTACAAGATACCTTCGAAGATTCCGATAGATTGATGCAGCCCTTAAAGAAAACACCTGAAGGTCATGTTGCAATATCATGGGAGGAAGCCTACGATCTCATCATCGATAAAATCAAAGGGATTCAGCAAACTCATGGTCATGATGCGGTCGCGACTTACCTCGGGAATCCTAATGCTCATATGTTTTCGAATCAATTATTTCTGCCTTTTTTCTTACGTTCTCTTCGAACTAAGAACAGGTATAGTGCCTCATCAGTAGATCAATTACCGCATCATGTGGCTGCTAAATATATGTTTGGGCATTCACTGGTGCTTCCGGTACCTGATATTGACCGAACGGAATTTTTATTAGTTATCGGTGGAAATCCTATGGTATCCAATGGCAGTATGATGACTGCACCAAATGTGGCGCAACGCTTAAAAAATATTCAGAAAAGAGGTGGTAAAATTGTGGTTGTCGATCCTCGTAAAACAGAGACTGCTAAGAAGGCAGATCAACATATTTTTATTCGTCCAGGGACGGATGCTTTATTACTGCTGTCATTGATCAATACTGTCTTTGCGGAAGAAAAAGTAAACCTAAATCACCTTGCAGATAACGTTCTTGGGCTGGACACCATCAAGGCAGCTGTACAAAAATATACTCCGGAATATGCTGCAAAAATCACTGGTATTCCGGCAGAAACGATCAAAATGCTGGCTAGAGAAATGGCAGCATCAGATAAGGCAATCTGCTACAGTCGTATGGGGGCTTCTACCCAGGAGTTTGGTGGGGTTTGCCTCTGGCTGACGAATGTGCTCAATATTCTGACGGGAAATTTTGACTGCGAAGGTGGTGTGATGTTCCCGATGCCGGCATTTGATCCGGCGATGATGAGTTCGACCAAAGGGAAACCGGCCAGACCAATGCAATATTCCAGAGTTCGGAAACTCCCGCGATTTTATGGAGAATTTCCAGTGGCTACGCTGGCAGATGAGATTGAAACGCCTGGTGAAGGGCAGATTAGAGCGCTGTTTACCATTGCAGGAAATCCAGTATTATCAACGCCTAATGGACAGCGTTTGGAGAAGGCAATCGAATCCTTGGATTTCCATGTGAGTATTGATATTTACAAAAATGAAACGAATCAATATGCGGATGTCATTCTGCCTGCGGCGACTGGTTTAGAAATTGCGCAGTATGACATCGCTTTTAATAATCTAGCGGTTCGAAATGTGGTGAAGTACTCTCCGCCGCTGATGGAAACTCGTGGTGATATCAAGCAGGATTGGGAAATATTAGCCACACTGACGGAGCGCATTAGCGGGCAAAGTCTAAGTGGACAGACACCGGAGAAAATCCTTAGTATGGGATTAAGCATGGGCAAGTATGGTGCAGAAGGATTAACTCTGGAAAAACTTAAGGAAGAATTTCCTCATGGTATGGATCTCGGTCCGCTAGCTCCGTGTATAAAAGAAAGAATACAAACGGATGAAAGCAAAATACAGTTGGCGCACGATTTTTTCCTTGACGACCTTACCAGATTGGATGATCGCTATCAGGTGTCTGAAACGGAATTTCCGTTTCAATTAATCGGCCGAAGAGTGCTTCGACAACATAACACCTGGACGCATAATTCGCCTAGATTATCTAAAGGTAAAAATGATTGTACCTTGATGATTCACCCTGAAGATGCCAAGGCCATTGACTTGGAAAACGGGGGAACGGTACAAATAAAATCAAGGGTCGGGGCAATTCAAGTTGCGGCAGAAGTGACTACTGATATGATGCCGGGCGTGGTTTGTCTTCCGCAGGGTTTCGGTAGTCGTAAACAATCCGGAATGACTGTAGCTGCAGAGCGTGGTGGTGTTTCTATTAATGATCTTACGGACGAAATGCGATTGGATACCTTGACTGGAAATGCTGCCTTGAATGGGGTAGGTGTAAGCTTGCAGACGGTTGATGCTTAATCCATATTTTCGAATCCTCCTTTTCTTTTGTTGCTGCATGATGTTGTCGTCCTGCGGAACTAAGCGGGCCATCTCGGATCTTGCTGCGGACGATGGATTTTATCTAAAATTCGATTCGGTCGCTAATGCTCGACAATTTGAATATTCTTTCAAAGGTTTCAAGCAAATGAAATGGGACAGACATGTTCCGCATTTCATATCGGAGCTAAATGGTGCATTTGAAATTAGTACACCGGAGGTCTATAAACGACCAAGTTTAGCAGGGGAGGAGTTCCCTCTTTTTGCCAGTTATTTTTATTCTCTTCCTGATTCTACGATTCGGCTTGTTTTGTACGAATGGTCAAAATATTTATATAAAGATGAGCAAGAAACTAAGGTGCTTTGGTTGTTGGAGAAAGATAAACGAAAAGGCTATAAGTCGAAATACTATCAACTAAAGCAGGAATTCCAAAAATTATTCGGACCGCCAATAGGGGAGGATGACGAATTAATTATTCAGCAAGGCTCCGGTGAAGAAAATATTTATATGCTACAAACCACCTGGGAACAGGAAACATTTGGAGCAGAGTTATATTTAATTTTTGAGGAACAGCAATACAGTATCAATCTAAAATATTATTGGAAATGATCTAAGAGGGAATAGCTTCAAAAACACTACTTAACATAATATTAATTATAGGGTAAAAGTGCTTATTATTCGCTGAGGTGCCGCTCTGATCAATTTGGGGCTATTTACAAGTCTTGTACAGAAATTATTTTTTAGTGCGTAGACAGATACCGTTCTCTTATTATTCGCTCTACTGTACAAAAGTCATATTATCCTTCATATTTAAAATACCTGGTAAATTGGCTAAAATAAACTTGCCCTGAGAATCGCGTATATGATTTTAAGCTTGCCCACGGCCCGTATACGGAAAATTTAAAATCCTCTACAATTCTGTGAAATCGCGTAATTCTTCAAATTATCCCCCACAAGTAACTGGTCTAGAAAAAAATCGAAATAAAAGCCGAATAAATTTAATTATGTTAAGTAGGTATTCTTTTAAAAATTCGATTGCTTAATCTGTATCAACCAAATCTGATAGTCGCTCTTTTAATTCTTTTGCTTCCTCAACAATCAATTGATAATGATCTACTTTCTGATCAACCAGTGATCGATATATCAGGATCGTATTTTTTAAAGTAGTTAAGTTCTCCCTATTTTGAATTTTCATTTCTGTGAGGTCCGAATTTTTGATAAACCATTGCACCAATTCATCCATAAAAAATTCAGCTTGGATCCTGTTTTTTTCTACGCATTCAATCACCGTCCCATTATAAAAATCAGTTAACTTTTTTTGAAGCTGAAGATCGTTGAGCAGATTAATTTTACCTGAAGAAGTAATGGAATTATAGATGGATGAATTAGGTGTAAAATTTTCAACTTGAAATATCTTAACCATACTTTGATTAAACGCCTCTACCCTATTTTCGGATAATAGAATTAGCAGGCTGTCCAGGCGTTTTGTGTAATTTTTATTTTTCGGAATTTGATATTCTTCAAAGGTTTTAATATCGGCCTTTAAGTCATTGATCATGGAAGTGACCAATAGCACACGCTCTTTACTTTCGCCTTTAATTTTACCTCGTTCATTAATATAGAAACCGAGATACACGCCAAGAATTATTCCCACAAAACTCAATAAATGATTAAACCATGTGTAATTCTTGTTCATTTTAAATTGGTTATTTTGAAGAAGTTGTTCAATAACTAGCGATTAACGATATCAGGATTTCCCATTTTTCCTGATCGATAATTATGAATACATTGATTGATTTGCTCTTTGGTATTCATAACGAAAGGACCATATGAATACACCACTTCGTCAAGCGGTTGTCCCCCTAAAATAAGAAATTCTGCACCGTCTTTTGAATAAGTATTAATCATATTATCTCCACGCTCGTATAAAGCGATTTGATTGGGTTTAAGACTTCTGCGGCCCTCAATTTCCATTTCACCTCCAATGGTATAAATGAATGCATTATGCGTAGGCTCCGTCGGAATATCTAATCGGCCATTCGCTTTTAGCTTTACATGGAAGTAGAAAGCTGGAGATAAAAGCTCAATCTTTGATTTCGCATTGTACATTTCTCCTAAAATAACTTTAGCCGAATAGTCTTTCGTATCGAGTACATCCATTTGCTGATCATTGAATACATAGGTCGCAGGATCAGCGAATTTATAAGCCGACGGCATGTTTAACCAAATTTGAAATCCGTGATAAAAGCCTCCGTTTTCGAATAAAGATTGCCCGGTCTCTTCCATGTGTATTGCTCCCCTACCCGAGCTAAATAACATAAAGTCGCCTTTGCCAATTTGGAAATCATAATTCAAACTATCCTTATGATGGCCGGAACCTTCAATGAAATACGTAGTCGGAATAACGCCGGCATGTGGATGCGCATCTACCCTTAAAGGATCATCTCCGGCGCCGACGTTTACTGGCCCAAATTCGTCAAATAACACAAAGGGAGAAACGTAGTCGTTTCGATCTCCAGCAAAGGCACGGAGTATTGGCAAAGTACCGACCTTAGTCCGATCTGCATTCAATACCTTATGCACCTTTCGATAAGTTGCATTCTGGTACATCCCTGAAGTACAACTGAATAATTGTGGTGTTATTACACTTGCTCCGATGATGGCGGATCCTTTGATGAATTTGCGTCGTTTCATAATATTGAATTTTAGTAAATAGCGCTATGCTATTTTTAACGCAGCTTTGCCAGTTTGGTTGTTGGAAAGATAAAATGTACTGGCGAAAAAACTCAGCAGAATCTTTTATTTATAACGCTGAAAAGCTTCCTCGATAATTTTGAGTAATACAGAGAACTTACAAGATAGCCCTACTGCTGAAATGCTAATTGGTGTTCCATAGGTTTTATAGTTCGCCTTTAATATTAGCCTTTTAGTAACAGACTGTTCATTTATAAACAGTTGAGGGTCAATAATATATATCAATATAAACTTTGTAGAATTTACTTTAAGGACCTTAAAATCAATTATTTGAGCCCAGGGAACTAAACCTATACTTGCTCCGCTGGAACGATCATCAATTCCTTCTGCATTAATCTTTAATCCGTATTTGAGGGAGGTAAAAAGCTTAGTAAAACTACTCATGGCAACTGCTCCAAAAAAGAGAATGCTTAGTGTAGCGATTAAGGTCATGAATATTGAAAATCCAATTTCTTTATTCAAGGCGAGCATCCAAAATCCGATGGCAACAAAGAGAGCAGCTCCGACAAACACTAATAGCATTTTTACTTTACTCGCTGGTATAACGATACTTCCGTTACTGGACCAATGGAATTGCTCAGGCATCATCAAAAGAAACTTTTCTTAAGCTGTACACCGGATTTTACTTTTTCCAATCGTTCCGAAAACTCTACACTCATTGATGAATCTTCTTTGCGGGTGTATATCTCCATAAGCGCTTTTATAGTATTCAGATCATTAGGATTAATTGCTTCTGCTTTTTGAAAATATGGCAAAGCCTCGTCGAGTAAAGATGCAAGTTGAGCTTGCTTAGCAAGCATAGCCCGAACATTTTCGGCGGACTTTACAGACTCTAATACCTTTAGTTCTTTGGTGATAACTGAGGCTTTGTTATAGTGCAGCGCTCCAAGGTTATATAATGCGGGAGCATGTTTGTCATCGACGTCTAGAGCCCGGGTAAAATAATATTTAGCTTCCTTGAAATGGTCCTGAGCACCTTGAAAATCCCCTTCCTCAGCTGCTTCGTATTGGAGCTTATTGAATACCGTACCTAACGAAATATAAAGCGTTAGATTTTTAGGTTCTGACTCTAAGGCTTCTTGCAGTTTCGCAATAAGACCGTCAGATGCTCCCTCCTCCATAAACCAATTGATCTCGGCTATTTGCAGCGCATTACTTTCAGGGAATAACTCTCTCCCATCTTGTAAGGCATTTCGGGCTTTCGCCTTCTCCCCTTTTGCCATATACAACTCATGCAAACTACTATAGATGATGGGATTATTAAATTTAATTTCTTCGAGCTTAAGAAATAGTTCAAGTGCAGCTTCATTTTCTTCGGATCGTTTTGCAGCAAGTGCGGTACGGTACAGGTGCATGTGATATTCATTTAGTCCGGTAAGGATAGAACTATGCTCTTGCTCGTTTAGGAACTCACGTATATAGTCCACTCGCAAAAAGGAATGATAAGCCGTTCGGAAATTTTCATTATTGTAGGCTGCTATTCCTTCATTCGTAATAAAGGTCGAGGTCTTTAATAATTCATCAAGGGCCAGTTTCTTATCCCATTTTTTATCTGCGTGCTCCGCAGCGTGCATCAGGGCATCCGCAGCTTTAAAAGAGCAATTAGGATGAAGAGGTTTGTAATCATTATAAATGAGAAATTGTTTATAATCCCCTAAGGCTACTTCATTATAAACTTCGCCAGCTTTCAACCAATACTTACCGGCTTTTTTCTGGTCCATTTTCTTGATTTTAGGGATCATTAATTCTACGTTCTTAAATGCATCCTCTAATTTCTCTTTATCTCCTTGTTGGTATTTTTCCAATGCTTTTTTGGCGGTCTTATAAAGACTGCCAGGATCTTGAGCATGAAGTGTAAAGGACCACCAAAAAATCAATAGTGTAGCGTAGTAGAATTTCATTGCAACAGTTTATCGTATTGATAAAGTAAGTTAAAACATTTTAGGCCTATTTTAAAATAGAAGAACCTGTCTAAAATGGACCCTCAATGTTCAGGATCCAATTTTAAACAGGTTCGTAAGATTATGAAGCGTAAAAAGAAATACTATTCTTCCTCTCCGCTAGCGTCCACTGGCGTTACGTTATCTTCATCATCATCTTCATCTCTGGTCACTACTGCAATATCAGCGATAGCATCCTCCTCATCAAGACGAATCAGTCGAACACCTTGTGTAGCACGTCCCATCACCCTCATATCACTTGCATGCATACGGATAACGATTCCGCTAACATTGGTAATCATTAGATCATCTAACTCCGAAACCGCTTTAATCGCAATTAAGCTTCCGGTTTTGTCAGTAATCTTCATTGTTTTGACTCCTTTACCACCTCTATTCGTAACTCGGTAATCTTCTAAAGAAGAACGTTTACCCATTCCTTTCTCAGAAACAACCAAGACACTGACATTAGGATCATTGGCGTCAACCGTAATCATTCCAACAACCTGATCATTTTCCATTTTGTCAGAAAGACGAATACCACGTACTCCAGCTGCTGTTCTACCCATTGGTCGTACTGCAGATTCCGGGAATCTGATCGCCCGGCCACCTTTATTGGCAATGACGACCTCGCTATTACCATTGGTCAATTTAGCTTCTAACAAGGTATCTCCTTCGTTAATGGTGATGGCATTAATACCATTTACACGTGGACGGGAGAAAGACTCTACCAAAGTCTTTTTGATTAGCCCTTTCTTCGTACAGAATACGATATAGTTATTATTCAGAAATTCTTCATCCGTCAAATCCTGAATAATGATATAGGCCTTAACTTTATCTTCTTTAGGCAGATTGATGATATTCTGAATGACACGACCTGCCGAAGTTTTGGCTGCTTCCGGGATTTCATATGCCCGTAGCCAAAAACAGCGTCCTTGTTCTGTAAATAAGAGTAAATAGTTATGTGTAGTCGCAAGGAACATGTGTTCTATAAAATCTTCCCCTCTGGTCTTACTACCTTTTGATCCACGTCCACCTCTACCCTGCGCACGATACTCACTTGATTTTGTTCTTTTGATATACCCAAGATTAGAAATGGTAATCACTACCTCTTCGTCTGGAATCATATCTTCAATACTGATATCTCCTGCGGCGTAGTTAATTTCTGTACGACGCTCATCACCAAATTTTTCTTTGATCTCCGCTAATTCAACTTTGATGATATCACGCTGCATGGTCTCACTGTCAAGAATTGCTTTGTAATGTGCAATCTTCACTTGTAGTTCTTCGTATTCTGCTTTTACCTTATCGCGCTCTAAGCCTGTAAGCTTTTGCAAACGCATTTCAAGAATTGCCTTCGCCTGAATCTCTGACAACTGGAAGGTCGTCATTAAGCCGTTTTTCGCTTCCTCAACCGTCTTAGAACTTCGGATAAGACTGATTACTTCGTCTAGATTATCCAAAGCAATGAGTAATCCTTCAAGGATATGCGCTCGCTCTTCGGCTTTACGAAGGTCATATTTCGTACGACGAACAATTACTTCTAAGCGGAACTTGATAAACTCTTCCAGCATGTCCTTAAGGTTAAGGAGTACTGGGCGACCGTTGACCAAAGCAATATTATTTACACCGTAGGAAGTCTGAAGTGGTGTGTACTTGTATAATTGAGAAAGAATGACATTAGCGATTGCATCACGTTTGATTTCAATCACGATTCGCATACCATTACGATCCGACTCGTCCCGGATATCACTAATTCCTTCAATACGCTTGGAGTTAACCAGCTCTGCAATCTTAATGATCAATTGCGCCTTGTTCACCTGATAAGGAATCTCAGAAACGATAATTGTTTCTTTTCCGTTATTGGCCTCCTGAATATCTGCCCGGGCTCTAACCACTACTCTTCCTCGTCCGGTTTCAAAACCTTCTCTTACGCCAGAAATACCGTAGATGATCCCTCCAGTTGGGAAGTCAGGGGCTTTGATGTGTTGCACGAGTTCTTCCGTGGTAATTTCCGGATTATCGATTGTAGCGATTGTACCGTCGATTACTTCCGACAAATTATGCGGGAGCATGTTAGTAGCCATACCAACAGCGATACCAGAAGCTCCATTGATTAGAAGATTGGGGATTTTGGATGGTAAGACAGTAGGTTCCTTAAGAGAATCGTCAAAGTTTAGTTGAAAATCAACCGTTTCTTTTTTGATATCCTCAAGGATTTCATCACTGATTTTTTGCAAACGTGCTTCTGTATAACGCATTGCGGCTGGACTATCCCCGTCAACAGAACCAAAGTTTCCCTGGCCGTCAACGAGTGGATACCGTAAGGACCAATCCTGGGCCATACGAACCATAGCATCATAAACAGAGCTATCTCCGTGTGGGTGATACTTACCAAGTACCTCTCCTACTACTCTAGCAGATTTTTTGTGTGATTTGTTAAAAGTTAGTCCTAACTCAGCCATCCCGTAAAGAATACGACGATGAACAGGTTTTAGACCGTCTCTAACATCGGGAAGTGCACGTGAAACGATCACAGACATCGAATAATCGATGTAAGCAGACTTCATTTCTTCCTCGATATTAATAGGAATAATTCGATCTTCAGTTGCCATTTATAATAGTGTAGATTAATGTGTCAAATTCGACTCGCAAATGTACAAAAATGTAAGCCAAATCTTCAATAAAACCACTATTTAAACGGTGAAAGGAAAGATATGTTTCTAAGGTGTTTTCCGACTAGGAAGTAGTCGGAAGAACTCAGCGAATAGAAATGAAAAAGCGATAGCACATTATACAGTACTACCGCTTTTTAGATGATTATAAATAGTTCTTAAAATTATTCTTTCATGGCTACCTTATAGGTATCTGGATCATGTTGTTGTACCGTCCAATAATTATAGTCTCGAACCATTCGGTCAAGGTTACGGTATTCGAAGTCTTTCTTACCAACTCTCGAATAAAGAGCAGAGTAATCTTTGAAGATTCGTCTTACAGTACCTGCGTAATCCTCGCGTTCAACCTTTTCAAGCTCTCCATCATCCATCAAGAGATAATAGATATACTTGTAAGGGCGCTTAGGATTGTCCCGGATCTCGATATAATAAGTATAGAGTGTTACTTGTCCGACTTCTTCCCGTTCCATAAAAACGGTAGTAGAAGCGAACATTTTTGGAGGGTAATCAACTTTCTGTCGGTCGAAATGAACCCATTTTGATTCAACTTTACCGATTTCGTTAATTTCATCTTCCTGATAACCATAGCCTTCAATATCTTTTGGCTTATAGGTTTTTTTTCTGTTGGTGCCGTCTTCGAAGAAGACACACTTTACTTCATTATCGGTAATAGAGCCAATAACAACTTTTCCTTGGATTTTCTTTCCCCCGTTTAAGATTACATATCCTGGTACTTTGTCTCCTTTTTTTGCAGAGACATTAACCGAGGCGATCAGTAATGCTAGTAGGATTAATAGGTTACTTTTTTTCATAATGATGCGGATCATTGTGTTGGTTATATAATAAGAGATTATCGAAATGGAATATTTTCCTGTTTTGGAGGGAGTTTTACTTTGAATCTTATTTTTCCTATGAGGGAGTGTTACCGGAGGGAGGAGAGGGAAAGCAGACCTGAAAGGTTTTGCTACAAGTACATAGTTCTGTTTTTGTTTTTGCAAACCTCTCAGGCCTTACTTCTACCGGTTAATTATGAGATGACCTCAGTCGCTTATGTTTGCAATATCGGGGTGAATCATAGTTATTTTTGTCAAAATATCAAGTATTTGTGACATGGTAACTAGTTTTCACATTTAACTAGTCATTAATTGACAAATACTAGACCAGAATGAAAACTTATCAGCATCTTGGACATCATCCCAAATTGGCGATTAACCGCATTAATTATTTTTATCATATATAACAAAGTGATATTAAAAATTTTATTCCGTGAAGACCAGTGACGGGATGCTGGAACAAGCATTTTGCAAAAAAAAATGAGCTATTTCACTGAAATTAGGCGCACAAAGTCTCTGCGAATGGTTGATATCCGAAAATTGTTAGAGAAGACCTGTATTTATTTTCTGCTCTTTTAATCTGTCAGTTAGCATAAAAAGGCAACAAAAAAGAAAAGTATTCAGGAGAATGAGATAAGACTCAACTCATTGAGTTTTTAATTGTTCAAACTACAATTATCTTTGCACCACTTTAAAACTAATAACTTTGAATACCAAAAAAGTAGTTAAACCTTACGAAAGAGAAGAAGATACTAAGAAAAGCCAGGTATCCCGGATGTTCAATAGTATTGCACCGTACTATGATTTCCTAAATCGATTCCTTTCGCTTGGTATTGATACCATATGGAGGAAGAAGGCCATCAATAAGATTAAAGCTTCGAATCCGCAGCATATTCTGGATATCGCAACTGGAACTGCTGATGTAGCCATTGAGTTGGTTAAGCGTCTCGATGCCAAGAAAGTCGTTGGCCTTGACATCTCGAAAGAAATGCTTGCGATTGGGCAGAAAAAGATTGATAAGCGAGCATTAGACAAAAGAATTGAGTTGGTCCTTGGGGACTCAGAGAATTTGAGTTTTGAAGACGAGAGTTTTGATGCGGTCACCGTAGCATTTGGAGTCCGAAATTTTGAAAACCTGGAAAAAGGCCTGAAAGAGATGAACCGAGTGCTTAAAAAAGATGGCGAGGTTATGGTACTAGAATTTTCAAGGCCCAGGATTTTTCCGTTTAAGCAACTATTTAATGGCTATTTCAAATACGTTCTACCACAAATCGGTCGTTTAACCTCCAAAGATCCAAAAGCGTATCAGTATTTATATGAATCTGTACAGGCATTTCCGGATGGACAAGATTTTGTAGAGATACTAAAACGCACAGGCTATAAATCAATCGAATGTACACCACTAAGTTTAGGAATATGCAGCGTTTACGTTGGAAAGAAGTAATTGTAGTAGCATTTTTAACTTGCTTTTTAGCAAATCTATACGGGCAACAACACCGGGGGAACTATAACTTTCTCGATTTCCAGGCGAAGCCTTATTACTTTGGAATTACCCTGGGCTATAATTCATCTAACTTTAGGATTTTTCATTCCAATAGGTTTATTCTCAATGATTCTATTAGCTCGGCACAATCTGTAACAGGTCCCGGGTTTAACCTGGGTATTGTGAGTAATCTAAAGGTTGGCCAATATTTTGATTTTAGATTTTTGCCTACCCTTTCCTTTGCGGAACGAAATATCCGATACACCTCTCCAACAGAAACCCGACCACCTTATAGTCGTAAGGTGGAATCTGTATTCGTTGAGGTACCATTCCATATCCGATACAAATCTGCCCCATATAATGATATGCGACTGTTTATTGTAGCAGGTATTAAATACAGTTTTGATGTCGCAAGTGATTCCAGAACCCGCCAGGCCAGTGAGATCGTAAAAGTCTCTCCTACTGATTTTGCTTTTGAATATGGAGCTGGAGTTCAATTTTTCTTTCCTTATTTCATCTTTTCTCCCGAATTCAAAGTCTCACATGGTATAAGCAATATCCTGATCTTTGACAGTGACCTTGATCAATCCAATGTGATAGAAAAGATTTTGTCGCGTACCTTTACAATATCACTACATTTTGAAGGCTAGCATATACATTGCTCCTTGACGTAGTCAATCACATCCGGGAAAAACTGATTAAACTCTGCTTCAAAGAGATCATAATCTGCTTGCAGGTGGTCAATAGCATCAATAAAGTTTGAAGGGAAGGCAGTTCTTTTATCCATTCTGATAAAGGTATTGTGTAGTCCTTCTAAAGTCCCATATGCTGGCAGCCAATCTGCTTGAACCATGCCTGGCAATCTTTGCTGTAGCTTTTCCGGCATGATATCCAGCTTACTCAATAATACTTCATATTTCTCCTTCGCAAACGAATCAATGTCCTCCTCTGAGTAAAGATCCCAGTTTTTGACCAAAAGATGGTCAAACAAGATATCAATCACCACCGGAGCATATTTTCGGTGAAATGGTCGCAAACGGGCAACGCCCTGTTTGACAATAGGATGATTATCGGTATATGAGTCAATTTTTCGATGAAGGGTAATCCCTGCCTGAATGGAAGGTGGGTATAATTTTACGTCTTTATTCTTAATCGAATCAGCTATAAAGTTACCGATCAGTAAGTCTTCATTATCGCAGGATAAGAATATATGCGCAAGGTAGTTCATGTATTGTGACGGTTCATTAAAAAGTCTATCTTTGCAGCCGATTTTTAACACCTGCTCAAGGTAGAGTTTTTTATTTGATAACAATGGTCATAGAACAGTACAATCTAATTACAGTTGTGCTCAAGACCACAAAAACATAGAGAATGGCGCTCAAATGCGGTATTGTTGGATTACCAAACGTAGGGAAATCTACTTTATTTAATGCTTTAACTTCTGCAAAAGCTCTTGCAGCGAATTATCCTTTCGCAACTAAAGATCCTAATGTAGGAATGATTACCGTTCCTGATCCCAGGTTAGACAAACTGGAAGAATTGGTAAATCCGCAGAAAGTTATACCTACGACCATCGAGATTGTGGACATTGCAGGTTTGATCAAAGGTGCAAGTCAGGGCGAAGGACTAGGAAATCAGTTTTTGGCTAATATCCGCGAGGTAGATGCCATTGTCCATGTAGTGCGATGTTTTGACAATAGCAATGTTGTGCACGTTGACGGAAGTGTTGATCCGGTCAGAGATAAAGAAATCATTGATATGGAGTTGCTTCTAAAGGATTTGGAGACCATAGAAAAAAGACTGGAAAAACAGCGAAAACAAGCTAAAGGTGGACAAAAGGATGAAGTAAAGAAAGTGGAGATTGTTGAAAAGATTAAGGCTCATTTAGAGGCAAATAATCCTGCTCGTACTTTTGAAGTCAGTGATGATGCAGCAGAATTATTCAACAGCATGATGCTACTTACAGCCAAGCCAATTCTTTACGTCTGCAATGTAGATGAGGAGTCCACACAAGATGGCAATGAGTATACTACAAAATTCAAGGCCAGAGTTGCAGATGAAAATGCAGAAGTGATTTTCGTAAGTGCTGGAATTGAGGCTGATATTGCGGAGTTGGAGACTAAAGAAGAAAGACTGGAATTTCTCGAGGAAATGGGATTGAGTGAGCCGGGTGTAAACCGGGTGATCAATTCTTGTTATAAGTTATTAAACTTGATTACATACTTTACTGCTGGCGAGAAAGAGGTACGGGCCTGGACTATTGAAGAAGGCACCAAAGCGCCACAAGCTGCCGGCGTAATCCATACAGACTTCGAGAAAGGATTTATCCGGGCTGAAGTGATAAAATACGCAGACTATATCCAACTTGGATCAGAGCAGGCTGTAAAAGAAGCGGGTAAGATGAATGTCGAAGGAAAAGAATACGTTGTTGGAGATGCTGATGTGATGCACTTTAGGTTTAACGTTTAGATTTATTCGCTGATCTACCCTTCTTCCTTACGGAAGTCGTAAGCGCAGAAAAAAAAGTCAGCTCGATCTAACGAGCTGACTTTTTTGCTTTAGACTATGAACGTAATTTTTTTGTGCTCTCTGTGTTTGTTTTGAAAGTTTTCGCTTGGATTTTCTTACTAAGCTCCTAACAAATTAATTACTTAGTGCTACTTTTTTTTTAATTACGTTGATCTTACCATCATCGCCAAATAGTTCTTTCGACTTTTTGTTGTATGCCAATGCTGCTTCTTCAGCAGTAGAAAACATACCGATGTGGACAGATTTTCGGTTAACTGATATTACCGCTCGATATCTGTTATTCTCTTTGTAAACTCCGGTATAACCTACTTTGCTGCTGGTTTTACGTTGTCTACTTGCAACGGATCTTGAACGATAAACCAAGTTATCTAATCTACAATCTAGTTTGTTACCATTCTTCGCACCAACCAGGTTTTTGCCAGAGCCTTTAGAATCACCTAAAAACTTTTCAGCAACTAACTTGTGCAGGTAAATAGTTTCTGTTTTGTATCCGCCACCAGCTTTAGGCCAGGTTTTCTGGAATACAGCACATCCACTAGAATGCCGCCTTAGATTGTTGATAAAATCTACCTTTACCAGGTAGGGGTCTGTAGTAAGGTATTCATATACCTTAGAATCCAGAATGACAGTATCATCTGCATTCTTTAGTTTTACTTTGTACAACACGCTCTCTCAATTTAAGTTAAAAAATTAGCCTTTTAATTATGTAGAATTTTGATTCTATCTTTTGTATTGTATTTTAACTTAATGTGAAAATAGTATAATAATCTCTCACAATTCTATTACTTTCGCGAAAAGCTAAAATAGGTATACATTCCGAAGAATGAAACAATGTTGTAAGTACTGAGGATTATTTTATAATATAGCTGAGGACTTAAACAAAAGTAAGAAGTTTTGAAACAAATTCAAATTACTTTACAAGAATATCCCTCATTTTAAGTGTTTCATCACCAAAAGGGTGATATTTTATGCCTTTAAAAGGTATACGCAGAAAAAAGGAAACAGTTTTGTTTAACCTTGTTTTTCATCTCTTTATATAGTAATTATTTTTAACCTTTGAATAATACTTTGGTCACAGATTCCAAAACCATATTTTTTGTAAAACGTTGCTTTGACCTGGCTCAGTTAGGCAAAAATGGCGCTTCACCTAACCCTATTGTTGGAGCAGTATTGGTTCATAACGACCAGATTATTGGCGAAGGGTACCACAAAAAACATGGTACTGCGCATGCAGAAGTCAATGCTCTGGCGAGTGTAAAAGACCATCATAAACACTTAATTCCTTCCAGTACAATCTATGTTAGCTTGGAGCCTTGTTGCATATTTGGGAGTACTCCCCCGTGTACCAACCTCATCATTAAACATAAAATCTCTAAGGTAGTATTTGCCTGCATTGATCGAACTGCAGGGGTATTAGGCAAAAGTATCAATCTACTTGAAGAGGCTGGTGTTGAGGTTACCAGTGGAATATTAGAAAAAGATGGTGCTTTTATTGTACAGCCAAGGACGGTTTATACTACTCAAAAGCGCCCCTATATTATCCTAAAATATGCGGTGAGCCAAGATGGATATATGGGTAAAGCAGATCAGCAGATTTGGATGACCAATAGCTTTTCGAAACGATTAGTTCACCGCTGGCGAAGCGAATCCAATGCCATTATTGTGGGTACCAATACTGCCGAACTTGACAATCCTCAACTGACAAATCGCCTTTTCTACGGGCCATCTCCCTTAAGGATTGTTTTAGATCGAAGTGCTCGTCTTAGCAAAAAACTTAATATTTTTGACGGGCAACAGCCTACCTGGGTGATCACTGAATGTCCGGATCAATTTGATGCCAAGCAAAACCTACAGATCATTCAAATTGACTTTGATGAGCATCTTCTAGAACGATTAATGACAAAGCTTTATACCGCCAAAGTCGGAATCCTAATCGTAGAAGGTGGGCAAAGACTTCTGGAGTCCTTTATTCAACATAATCTTTGGGACGAAGCAAGAGTCTTTGAAACCTCCAAGGTCCTTGAATCGGGTATAAAAGCACCAATTCTAAATCTCCAGCCCAAACGGATTATCCCGATAAAAGATGATGTTTTGAAGGTTTTTTATGCTTCATAACAAATTTGATATTTTCTTAACATATGCTTGCACACTTATTGCAAAACAGGGTATAT
Organism: Saprospiraceae bacterium; assembly: GCA_020631105.1. Classification (GTDB taxonomy): domain Bacteria; phylum Bacteroidota; class Bacteroidia; order Chitinophagales; family Saprospiraceae; genus JAHDHW01. The sequence goes on from JAHDHW010000027.1 coordinate 20,415, forward strand.
AAACCGATGTGATGTCAAGTGATTTGAAGATTAACCTTAACTCAAAACCGAGGGGAATTCCTTCTGTTTTCTTAACGGGTTCCCCCTCATCCTTAAATTATAGTTAATCTTTTATTAAAGTACTTAGTATGAATAAGGCATCATTTGAATAATTGGTTTTAATGTACTTATATTGAAGTGGCATTTTACCACAATCCCTTTTCAAAACTCAGTCTAATAAATGAGAGAAGTGATGAGAAAGCTTTTTATACCTTTGTTAATAGCTGTGCTGTCGATATCTACGTGGTCTTTTACGTTTAAAACGGAAGGAATACAATGGTACTCTTGGGAACAAGCGACAGAGTTGGCCAAAAACGATAAAAAGAAGCTTTTAGTTTTTATCTATTCAGAAAATTGTAACTGGTGTAAGCTTATGGAAGATTCTACTTTCAATGAGCCCCATATCGCTTCGTATATCAACGAAAATTATTATGCTGTAAAATTTGATGCACAACATAAAGAGCCTATTTCTTTTAAGGGAGAAGAGTACAATTACGTTGAACAAAAGATTGGTGGTTATCATGAATTTGCGGCTGCCCTCACTGGAGGTAAATTAGTGTTTCCAATGTCCGTTTTTGTTGATGAAGAAGGGAGAGTATTGCAATCCATCCAAGGGTACAAAGAGCCCGAAGTTTTTGAAATGATCCTCACCTTCTATGGTGATAATTATCATATGGAAAGACCCTGGAAGAATCACGTTCGTTCCTACGTCCCCTTAACCCGAAAGTCTGGTACGATTTATATCTCGGATGAATAGATAAGTTCGTCTAAAACCAAGAAGACTTTTTACGTCGTTTACTCCTACCACCAATTCCTAATACACCAAGCAATCCTCTGGTCAATTCCCTGGCAACTGTTCTTCCGATTTGACGAGTAGTCGTACTTTCGAAGACTTGCTCAAAAGTACTCTTATCTTTTCGGCTTCTCCTTCTGGAAGATTTTGACGCTTTCTCTTGTTGCTTTTTAAGCTCCGCTTGTTTTTCAGCCTCTTGAGCATCTTCTATCTTTTCACCAAGGATTTCGTAAGCACTCTCTCTATCAATTGCCTCGCTGTATTTGAGAATTAGATTAGAATCAAGTAACAAGGTGTTGATTTCATCATTAGACAAGACATCCATACGAGACTGGGGCGCTCTTAACATCGTATGTGCCAAAGGAGTTGGTATCCCCTTCTCGTTCAAAGTGGTTACCAGAGCCTCCCCTATTCCCAATTCTGTCAGTAATTGTTCCACATCATAAAAATCAGTCAATGGATAATTTTGTGCAGCCAGCTTGATCGCCTTCCGATCCTTGGCTGTAAAAGCTCTTAATGCATGCTGAACTTTTAATCCTAATTGTCCAAGGACATCATCCGGAATATCTGCGGGGTTTTGGGTAACAAAGAAGATCCCTACACCTTTTGATCTGATTAGCTTAATAATAGACTCAATCTGGTCCAATAAGGCATCCGAGGCTTCCTCAAAAACAAGATGTGCTTCATCAATGAAGATGACCAATTTAGGTTGTTCCACATCACCTTCCTCAGGAAAGGTAGCATACACTTCAGCCAGCAGTTGTAGCATAAAGGTAGAAAACAGTTTCGGTCGATCCTGAATATCAGTCAGCCGGAGGATAGAGATTACTCCTTTTCCGTCATCATTTAATTTGCAAAGGTCATCCACATCAAAAGATCGCTCCCCAAAGAAAATATCTGCGCCTTGCTGCTCAAGTTCTACGATTTTTCGCATAATCGCACCAACGGAAGCAGTAGATAAACGTCCATACTCCCCTTCTATCTCTTTCTTACCTTCATTGGTCATATACTGGATCGTCTTCTTAAAATCTTTCAGGTCTAAAAGAGGAATATTGTTATCATCGCAATACTTATATACTACAGCTACAATCCCGGATTGTGTACTATTAAGATCGAGAATCTTTGAGAATAATACTGGACCAAATTCTGTTACTGTCGCACGTAAGCGAGCGCCTTTCTCTTCGGAAAGACTTAAAAACTCAACCGGACTACTTCCCGCTTCAAATGGAAACCCGATTTTTGCATGACGCTCATCAATCTTTGGATGCCCTTCACTAGCAACAGCGATTCCACTTAAATCTCCTTTGATATCCATTAGCAAAACCGGGACACTCTTCGCAGACAACTGCTCAGCAATCACTTGCAAAGTTTTGGTTTTACCAGTACCCGTGGCTCCTGCAATCAAACCATGTCGGTTCATCATTTTCAGCGGAAGTTTTACCAGCGAACCAGTTAAAACTTCTCCTTCGATCATAGCACCACCCAGCATTATACTATCGCCTTTGAAGGTGTAGCCTTTCTCAATAATTGATTTAAACTCTTCTTGCTTTGACATAATAACTATTTGCGTTTATTCCAGTGTTCGATACGTTGTCTTTCTTTGCTTTCATTCATCTTCCATGGACGGACATCAGTCATAGCTTCCAGTTCTTCCTCAAAAGCATCATCCATAAATTGATGAAAGAAATCAATCCCGGTTAGAGCCTCAACTTCATTTATTGAAACGGCATAATCTCTTAATGGTCGTGTACTTACTTCATTTGGCAACAAAAAAGCAATAGCTTTCTTTTCGGGTTCAGCGATATCCAGTAACACTTTGAAGTAATAATCCGGTACTGAGACTTTATTACCTCCAATTTGCTCTCTTATTCCTTGACTTAAAACTGGTCCAGTTACCACATAAATCTCTCTGAATTTATAGGCCCAATCCCGTACATTCTCTTCCAGCTCTCGCCAGATACCACCATTAAAATTACGAATTTGGGGACTCATATTACTCATGTAAAAGGTTTCTGACATTGCCCGTTTATTAAAGGCCATATCTCCTGCAGGTACCATATGCCCACGATCATAACCAGTACCGTAATAATCTCTGGGAGATGCACTCGCTTTTCGGACTTTAGGATCAGGACGAAAATCTCCGGTACGTTTTACATTAGGTGCCTGAATACTTTCTTTGGTGAGTTTGTAGGCCACCCATTCTGCTTGTTCGTGTTCCTCATTATAAGATAAGGTATAATGCAAGCGTTCAATGACTTCTCCGGTAGTAGAGGTTGGCCAAAAGTTATCCGATCCTGCTGCCAAATCAAAATCATTTTCTTCGGCTACAGCTTCTTCTGTTGAATCTACATAGGGAGAATCTTCTGCAGGTGTTTCACTTTTGTTGAACAAGAAAAACAGAACACCTACAATAGCTGCAAATATTCCTACTTTGGAGATCATTCCACCGCTTGCCGCAGCTTGTTGTGGCGTGTGATTTCTTCTAAACTTTGTCATAGATTTGAAGTTTTAAAGTGCTTGGTTTAAGACGGAAAGGCTGGCCGATCCGCAATTAAAGTTTTAATTCAAAGGCCCGGTCGCAACGGGGATTGCAAGACGAGCAAGTCACTTCATCAAATCCTGTTTTGCGATATAGAGACATAGCTGTCTCTAATACACTAGCTGTTTTTAAAGTTACTTTTTGAGCATTTTTGGTTTTTGCCTCTTCTATCAAAAAATTTAACATCCATTTCCCTATTCCTTTGCCCCTGTATTCTGGCAAAAGGTACATCTTGCGAATTTCAAAGCTATCCGCAGATTCCGGATAAAGTGCAAAAGTACCAACAACGGACTCTTGCTCATTCTTCAAGAGACCAAAATAGCCTGCACCATAATGCTGCTCAATATCTTTCATATCTACATCGAGACTTTCATCATTCGTATGAAGTCCATATTCTTCAAGCACCTGAAAAATGAGTGCCTGTGCTGAAGGAATATCTGCATTTGTAGCTGGCAGGTAAGAAATGCCTTTTGGTAAATGGTGTTTCATTTGCTTGCAATGTAGCTTATTTTGAGAAAATCTTCCCAAATTTGAAGGCAATTTTTCGCTATTCATCCTTGTTCGATTATCTTAGCCGCATAAACATTTACCCTAAGTCAAATCTATGTATCAAGACTCCACATCTTCCTTTTTGCGAAGTTCATTAGTAAGCTTAGGTTTATGTTTTTTTGTATTCGCTGAACTAGCGGCGCAAAATGGCTTGAGTTATGCCGCAGGCGCCCGGGGTTTGGCAATGGCGAATGCCTCTACTACCTTTCAGGATGTCAACAGCATATTCTCCAATGCCGCTGGCCTGGCCTATATTGATCAAGCCGGTATAAGTTTATTTGCAGAACAAAGGTTCGCGGTAAGCGAAATTAAATCCGTCCACGCTGGCTTTGCAATGCCTACCAAATCTGGTGTGTTTGGCTTGCGGATACAATACTATGGTTTTGAGGATTATAATGAACAGGCAATAGGACTTAATTACTCCAGAAAACTGTTGGATAAACTATCTATAGGTGCCCAAATCAATTACCTGAATTTTAGAATACCGGAGTACGGCAGTCGAGGATTGCTTTCGTTTGATATTGGCTTTCAATCACAGATTCTGGAAGATCTGCGGCTAGGATTTCACCTCGCAAATCCGATTGGACAGGAAGTAGTGGAACTCGATAATTTACCTACGGTGCTGAAGCTTGGCTTAAGTTATAGTCCTTCGGATAAGGTGATGGTAAATTTAGAGGCCGAAAAAGATATTGATTTGGAGACACGACTGAAAGGAGGTATTGAGTACTGGTTAGTAGATGAGTTGGCCCTTAGAGTAGGTTTTGCCAGTAATCCGGGGACCTTTAGTTTCGGAGCAGGCTATGCCATCAGCGAAAAATTAAAAATAGACTTTGGAGCTAGTTACCACCAGGTTTTAGGCTTTTCTCCTGGGATCGGAATCCTGTTCTTTCCTTAGATGACAACATCTCAACATAAATCCACCTGGAGCACCTGGCTCATCATCGCACTAGTCACTTCGATATTGGTTGCATTAGCTTATTTTATCCTACAAGCAGATAAAGACCAAGCCCAGCAAAGAACAAAAACCAAAAGTGAACTTCCTGCTGCTGCTCCGGAATCAGCCACAAAAGAAGTTTACAAAAATCTGGATTTAGCCATTCAGGCTTTGGCTAAAGAAAACGAGGTATCCATCACCTTAGATAATCCTTATATGGAAGATTGTGAAGTACCAGAGTTCTTAAGTCAGAATCTTCCCTTCAAAAAGGTGCTAAGTACGCTTGCCAAAAAATATCAATTAGAGATTCATCAACCAGCACCGAATGAATACATCCTCATCGGCGGAACCTGTCAATAGAAAATAAAAAATCAATGTTAATCACTATAGTCTCGGCCACTCCATTTGAAATTCAGCCAACAATAGATTATTTGACTGAAAAAGGAAAAGTAGAAAGCCCAAATCTCTATGTATTAGAGGAATGTAAAATCCGCATTCTGATTACCGGAGTAGGAATGACTTTAACAGCCTTGCAATTAGGTCTATACCTCGCCAAAGAACAGCCCAATCTATTGATAAATGCGGGTGTAGCAGGAGCCTTTTCGAAAGAGGTAAGTTTGGGAGATGTGGTCCATGTTGTAAGTGAGCGATTTGGAGATCTTGGTGCAGAGGATAAAGATGGTAGTTTTATTGACATACATGAAATGGGCCTCATAAAATCAAATGATGCACCATTCGAAGAAGGTGTTTTGCTTAATAAACAAGCAGATAAATTTGATTTCCTCCCTAAAGTTAGAGGGATTACCATTAACACCGTCCATGGTCAGTCGGACAGCATTACCGCATTTAAAGCAAAGTATACAGTCGATGTAGAAACGATGGAAGGTGTCGCGTTTTTCCTTGCTGCTTTGCAGACGAATACTCCTTTTCTGGCCATCCGTTCGATTAGTAATTATGTAGAAGCCAGAAACCGTGATGCCTGGGAATTAGGTCTGGCTATTACAAAGCTGAATGAAACTTTAATAGGCTTCATCAATAATTTTATCGATAAAAATTAGGTCATTTTCCGCATTTAGTTGTAATTTTTGCACTAAATAAATGGAATATCTGCATTTTAATACATTCATGCGGAGATACTGATTTCTATAAAATGATTTGACAATCTTCTTTTTGTCAGTTCTACCAACAATTTCTTTGAAGGGACCTAGCCATTGAAATTATAATTTTTGTTTTTTAAATCACTTCATAAATTAATTTTTAAAACAACTCCATTAGAAATTCACTCTGGTGAATCTTATATCCCAATTTTTTCGCTTACAAAACACCAACACTTATGTTTAAAGCTTTACCCTATTTGCTAAGTTTTATGTTATGCTGTTTAAGTATAACCTTATTCGCTCAGCCCGCCAACGATGCTTGTGCTGATGCTGTAGTTATTGATTCAGAAACTATAGGATTTACATTTACAACCATTGATGCTACTACTGACGGGCCTGATCATCCCAATGATTGTGTCTCTTCCGGTAGTACCGGAGAGGTCTTGTATAATGATGTTTGGTACTTATATACTCCCAGCTATAACGGGACGGCAGAGTTTTCAACCTGTAGTACTGCTGACTTTGATACAAAGATCGCAGTGTACGCCCCCGGTAGTCCTTGCCCACCACAGGATATCGATTTGTTAGCCTGTAATGAAGATGGAGCAAACTGCGATAACTTTACATCTTATGTACAATTCGAAGTAGAGTTTGGGATGACTTATCTTCTCCGTTTAGGGGGATATGGAGACGGTGCCCCTGGTGAATCTGGCACTGGTACTTTTACGGTTAGAGAATTTGATCCTGTCGCACCTCCGGTCAATGATAATTGTGAAGACGCTACGACGATTAACAACTCATTTACAGCCCGGGTATTTACCACTATCGGCGCTACTACTGACGGGCCTGACCATCCCAATGACTGTGTTTCTTCGGGAAGTACCGGGGAAGTCATCTGGAATGACATATGGTATAACTATACGCCTAATTTTACCGGTACCGCAGAGTTTACGACTTGTAATACCGTAAATTTTGATACCAAAATTGCAGTTTATGCGCCTGGCAGTCCTTGCCCACCTGCTGATAGTGATTTGGTTGCTTGTAATGATGACGGAACAGATTGTGCAGAGTTTTCTTCTTACTTGACCTTTGAAGTTGTGGATGGCGAAACTTATAAACTAAGAATCGGTGGATGGGGCAATGGCGCTCCCGGTAGTTCTGGATTTGGAAACTTCTCCATTCGCGAAGCAGGCCTTACAAACCCGCCACCTAATGATAATTGTGTCGATGCGATTGAATTAGACTTAGGTGATGACGATTTCACAGAGCTTGAATTCACTTCGATTGATGCTAATACCAATCCTCCTTTTTATACCGAAACCGTGTCTTGTTTCGATGTACCAAATGGTGAGTCCGCAGTATTTAACGATGTATGGTACAAATGGACTTCAACTTTTACGGGGTACCTGGAATGGTCAAATTGTGGTACCTCAACCTTTGATTCCCGAATGGCTGTTTATGGGCCTGATGCCAGCGAATGTGATTTTGATCCTAATATTATTCCTGGGTGTAGTGATGACGGCATTGACTTAGCTGGAAATAATTGCCCTGGTTTTACTTCCCGCGCTATTTTTCAGGTAGAAGAAGGTGGGAATTATATTTTTAGATTGGGAGGATGGAACGCTGGTGGTTCTGGTACTGGTACTTTTATCGTACAACGTACTACTCCTCCAAATGTACCAGAGAATGACAACTGCGCAGCGGCAGATACCGCTTATGTGATTACTCAGGAAGCAGCTGATAATTTTGAAGTGGCTTTCTTAGGATTTACGAATAACGCAACGATTGACGGACCTACACCTTCTTGTCAGTCCAGCGGGGAATTTCTGGATGTTTATTATAAGTTCAACTCCGGAGAAAACACCTCGATCGAACTAAGATTTAACCGAGTTGGTGAAACGCATTTCTACATTGACCTGTTTAGCTCTTGTTTCGAGCTTCCTGTTGATGGTCCTGAATTCTGTTTTGATACAGATGGTCAGGATATGCTGTTTACTACCAATATAGATGGCTTTCCGGGTGTGCCTACTGAGTATATCCTTCGGGTAAGTAGTCGTATTACTTCTGACCCTGCTGGTGAGTTTTGGTTACAATTAGTAGGCGATCCGTTTGTGGTAGGTGTCGAAGATCTTGGTGTGACAGATTTCAAATTTTATCCGAACCCTGCTTCTACTAATGCGAATGTCCAATTCGATATCAGCGAAAGTGTGGAGGCAAGATATGATATCGTTAATCTATTGGGGCAAACCGTTTCATCGGAACGTTTGGGTATGCTGAATGCAGGTGCTCAAAACATAGCGGTATCGCTGGACCGCCTGGATGCAGGCATTTACTTTTTCCGATTGCAATTAGGCGATGAAATGAAAACGGTAAAATTTATTAAAGAATAATAAGCTAAAGAAAAGCTTTATCGAATTGGCCATTAGTGATACTGATGGCCAATTCTATTTTTGACCCTCCTTCCGGTAAGCACTGACTAACAACACTACCCTGCTATAACTTAATAAACCTTCCTCTACCCCTTGTGCTTTTAAGTAGGCATTATAAGTGGCATCTCTAACGGCTGGTAGTATATCAGGAAACTTATCCATCTGAGTTCGAATCTCTCGCATATGGTGGAGAATGCCCTCAGGCATTGTGGCCCTGTGTCTTTTATAGTCTTCCGGATTTAACCAATTATACTGAGCTGCAACTGATCGCCAGTAAGACAATAGCCCAGCATATTTAATAATTGGCTGCTTTGAGTTTTTACAGGTCAGGTAAGCCCAGAAATTACAGCTTCCTTCATCTCCAAATCCATATCCATGCGCTAATTCATGCGCCATGACATGAGGTATTTGTAAAGGGTGCAATCCGGCATCAACATTACATTCAGCGACAAAAGGCATGTAAAATCCAGCGGTACTAATTCGCAGTAAAACACCCTGCGGCTTTAGCATGCGGGCTCTTGGACGAGCAGGACTTGGATAATCAAATGCGGATAAAGTAGAGGCTACTTCAGGTCGAATGATCGCTTCTAAATCCGGTTGGAAAACGAAGTTGGCAATGGATTGACTATCCAGATTCTCAATAACTAAATATGCTTCTACCAGCTCAGCGGTCGCTGTTTCCAACTCCAAAAGCAAAGCTTCCTGATCTAGTGGTTTTGGTACAATTCCCATTTGATCTTCAACGGATACTCGACCATAATTATAGCCCCATAGGACCAAAAAGAAAAATATCACTCCACAAAGGAAGGCAAGAATAGACAAGAGCATACCCCCTATCCTTTTTATGATTCGCTGATCGTCAACTTCGCTACGCTTCGTTTTCCTGCTCTGAACCCACTTTGATCCGAGCCAGATAATCAGCGAAAGAATAAAAACATAAAGCATTGGGATAGGCAAAAGTCCAGTCGTATAATCAAAAAGATAGCGTATCCCTACAAATAGTCCTCTGCTATATACCGATTCGATCACATTAGCAGGAAGGATAACACGAATCAGTATGGCCACTACGCCTAGTAGAATCCAGATGTAGCGACGATCGAAATTGAGTTTATTCATATGGGGTAAAAATAATCAACTTTAAATACTGATGAACCAAGAGTCACAACTAATTAGAACCTAAATATCGAACTCAGGTACTAATTTTGTTACCTTTTAGAAAGTGAACGTATAAATAGTAAAGAGGCTGTAAAAATAATAATTGTCCACACACGGACAACCAGAATTGATAAAATGTATATATTTGCAACCTTAAGAACATTTAATTGTTTCAACCTTATAATTATTTAAATCTAAATTTGGCAAAAATGGCATTCGAATTCACAGATAGCAACTTTCAGGAAACAGCACTTGATAATAAAGGTGTTTCCGTCGTAGACTTTTGGGCAGAATGGTGTGGCCCTTGTCGTATGATTACTCCGATCATTGAGGAATTATCCGAAGAGTTTAATGGAAAAGCGACAATCGGAAAAGTAAATGTAGATAACAACCCAGAAGTTTCTATGAAATATGGTATTCGTAGTATCCCAACTATCCTAATTCTCAAAGACGGAGAAGTAGTTGATAAGCAAGTTGGCGTAACTTCGAAAGCAGCATTAAAATCTAAAATTGAAGCTGCTCTGTAAGTACCAACATCTTAACTTATTAAAGCAGTTAAAATTTATTACTTTAACGCCTCGGTTTGCAAAAATCGAGGCGTTTTAGTTTTGTAGCATGTGCAACAGTTTAGCGGAACTATCGTTCTAAAGCTAGTGCTCAATTCTTAAGAAATCATAATACAACCGATGAATTTACTTGAAAACTTTGAAGTCCGTGACCTTGGTAATTTAGAGCTATTAGCCAAACAAGTGGTGGAAGGCTTTATAATTGGATTACACAAATCTCCTTTTCATGGTTTCTCAGTAGAATTTGCGGAACATCGACTCTATAATCAAGGCGAATCAACAAAGAATATTGATTGGAAAGTTTATGCGCGTAGCGATAAGATGTTTGTAAAACGCTACGAAGAAGAGACAAACCTTCGATGTCAGATTGTTATTGATTCTTCTTCTTCTATGTACTTTCCGGAAGCAACGAAAGGAGATCGCTCCCCTATTAACAAATTACAGTTTTCTTCGCTGGCAGCAGCAGCCTTGATGAATTTGTTGAAAAAACAAAGAGATGCTTTCGGTCTTTCTATCTTCGATGAAAAGATTCACATCCATAACCGATGTAAATCGAGCACTTCGCATTATCGTTTAATGCTCACTCAACTCGAAAAGCTAATCAACAACCCGGAGCATAATCGTAAAACCTCCACCGCACAAGCGCTACATCAGATCGCGGATAGCATTCATAAAAGATCAATGGTTGTTATTTTTAGTGATATGTTCGAAAATGGAGAACATGTTGAAGAGATGTTTTCTGCTTTACAGCACCTCAAGCATAATAAGCACGAAGTGGTACTATTCCATGTAGTTGATAAATCGAAAGAGATAGATTTTGAATTCGAAAATCGACCTTATATCTTTATTGATATGGAGAGTGGTGAAAAGGTGAGAGTGCAGTCTAATCAGGTAAAAGAGCATTATGTAGAGCAGATTCAGAAATTTAAAGAGCAACTCAAAATCAAATGTTTACAATATAAAATTGACTTTGTAGAAGCTGATATTAAGGATGGTTTTAAAACAGTCCTGCAATCCTACTTAGTCAAAAGAAATAAAATGACATAAATGGGAAGTACTCCCTATCTACAGTTTTCTAATCAAACAAACGAAACCTATGATTAAGCTATCGGAAATCTCCACCAGGCCGCCAAAAGGCTATGATAAAAATGAGACCAAAGAAAAGACAAGGGATCTTGCCAAAAGAATAAGTGAACTGCAGGAAGTGATGTATGCAGAAGGCAAGCATAGCTTACTTGTAATTTTCCAGGGAATGGATTCAAGTGGCAAAGACGGTTCTACTCATGCCGCGTTCGGAAGATGTAGTCCTGCTGGGGTTAGGTTTCATGCTTTCAAAAAACCAACTGATGAGGAGTTTGCACATGACTTTCTATGGCGGGCACATAAGCAAGTCCCAGCTAAAGGGGAAATCGTGGTTTTTAACCGTTCTCACTATGAAGACATCCTCATTCAAAGAGTACATCAATGGATTGATGAAGAACATGTCACTAAGCGCATCAATGCTATCAATGCATTTGAGGAGTTGCTTCAATTTGACAATAATACTACTATCCTTAAATTCTACATGCATCTCTCCCATGAGCGCCAGGGAGAAAAACTTCAGGAAAGAATTGATGATCCATCAAAAAACTGGAAACATAATCCTGGTGATTGGGAAGAACGTAAACTTTGGGACAAGTACAGAGTAGCCTACGAAGATGCGATTAACCGAAGTACCGTACCCTGGCATATCGTTCCAGTGGATTCTCGCTCCTATCGCAACTATTGTATCACTAAGATTATTTGTGAAACAATGGAAAGTCTTAATATGAAACTTCCAGTACTCAAGGAAGAATAGGAACTGAATCCTACTCTCTTTCGTTTAAGGAGCACTTGATTGAAAAGTGAACTTTCATTTTTAGGTTTCTTTTATATTTTAAAATTACAATAGAAAGAAAATTACAACTGAGTAAAATATAATTATAGAATGTTACGCAAAGTCAGAGTAGACAAATGGTTATGGTCCGTGCGTATTTTTAAAAGTCGCTCCATGGCGACGGATGCATGTAAGTCAGGGAAAGTAAAAATTGAGGAAAAGAACGTCAAGCCCTCATACCTCCTCCAAAGAGGCGAGATTGTCCATGTCAGAAAGAATGGTTTTAATATGGTCTACAAAGCTGTAGATCTCATAGAAAAGCGAGTGTCTGCTACCCTAGCCCAACCTTGTTATGAAAACCTTACTCCTGAAGACGAATTAAATAAATACAATGACTGGTACATCGGCAAAGCAAAGTCTGAACAAAGAGAAAAGGGAGCTGGTAGACCGACGAAGAAAGAACGTAGAAGAATAGATCGCTTTAAAGATGCTGATTAAGCTATCACACAGGCTGGTTTAAAACAATTTAGCAACATAAAACCAAAACATGAAAAACCTCCTACTCCTTTTATGCTGTTCTTTCAGCATTACCCTTATTGGTCAATCTACCTTTCAGCCATTAGATGTTTATGATTTAGAATTTGCTACTGATCCACAGTTTTCTCCGGATGGCAAACAGATTATCTATAGCCGGGTATCTATGGACATAATGACCGATCGTAGAATATCTAATTTGTGGACCATCAGTCCTAAGGGAAATAATCATCGCCCGCTGACCACCGGCAATTATTATCAGTTTTCAGCGAAGTGGTCGCCGGATGGTAGCAAGATTGCCTATCTGTCAAACGAATCCGGTAGTACACAGATACATTTACGCTGGATGGATACTGGAATGACCGCTAAAATATCTAATCTACGCAGTGGAATTGGTAGCTTAAGCTGGTCGCCGGATGGTAAATGGTTAGCTTTTGTAATGAGCGTAAAAAAGGCCGCAAAAGGTTTTGCAGACATGCCTCAAAAACCCGAAGGCGCAAAATGGGCAAACGCTCCGAAGTATATTGATAAATTACTGTACCGCTCTGATGGCAGAGGGTACTTAGAAGAAAGCTATAGTCATATTTTTGTTTTACCTATTGAAGGAGGTACACCTCAACAGATTTCCTCTGGTGACTTCAATCATAGTTCGCCAACCTGGTCATCTGATGGCAAGTCGATTTATTGCTCCGCAAATCGAGCAGAAGATTGGGAATACCAGCGTAATAATTCGGAGATATATTCCATTGATCTAAAAAGCAAGCAACTGACCGCACTCACGGATCGTTACGGTCCAGACTATGGTCCGGTGCTTTCTCCAAATGGTAAACAGCTCGCCTATCTCGGTTATGATGATAAAAAAATGGGCTATCACCATACGCATTTAAATGTGATGGATGTAGATGGCAAAAACAAGAAAGTGCTAACTGATGGAATGGATTTCTCATTCGGAAATATCCAATGGAATAAATCTGGCGACGGATTATATTTTCAATTTGATGAAAAAGGAAGTACCAAAATAGGCTTTGTAGACATCCAAAAAAACAAACAAACCATCGCAGAAGATTTGGGCGGAGCGTCGATAGGACGACCATATGATGGAGGTGATTTTGATGTCCACGGAAATCAGGTTGCTTTTATGTCAAATAGCGATCCCAGTAAACCTGCAGAATTGGCGATCACTAATAATGGTTCACCCCCCAAACAATTGACTGATCTCAATGCGGATATTTTGATGAATAAAACAATGGGAAAGGTTGAAGAAATTTGGTACAAATCCAGTCACGATGGTTTGGATATTCAAGGTTGGATGCTGACACCTCCCAATTTTGATCCTGCTAAGAAGTATCCACTTATCCTGGAAATTCACGGTGGACCCTTTGCTAATTACGGAGATCGTTTTTCGCCAGAGTTACAATTATTTGCCAGCAAGGGTTACGTTGTCCTATATACAAATCCTCGAGGGAGTACAAGCTATGGACTTGAATTTGCCAATCTGATTCATCATAATTACCCAAGTAATGACTACGAAGATTTGATCTCTGGAGTTGATGCAGTAATCGCCAAGGGATACATCGATACAGAGCGATTGTTTGTGACTGGTGGTAGTGGTGGCGGAGTATTGACTAGCTGGATCATCGGAAAGACCGACCGCTTCGCAGCAGCTGTAGTGGCAAAACCTGTTATCAACTGGTATAGTTGGGCCTTAACCGCTGATATTGCAGGTGTGGTGGATTCTTGGTTTCCGGGTAAACCCTGGGACCATCAGGATCATTACATGAAACGCTCTCCGATTAGTTTGGTTGGAAATGTAAAAACACCAACGATGCTTTTGACTGGGGAAGAAGATTACCGGACCCCAATGTCAGAATCCGAACAATATTACCAAGCCTTAAAAATGCAAAAGATACCTTCTGCCCTCGTGAGAATCCAGGAAGCTTCTCATGGGATTGCTAGTCGGCCTAGTAATCTGCTTGCAAAGGTAGCCTACATTACGGCTTGGTTTGAAAAGTATGATCCTGCTAAAAAGTAAAGCAGGTTTAATCAATATTGCGGTAATTTTTGGGTCTCGAGAGATGCAAAGAACACAAAGCCTTGATAATCACAACTTTAATTTCTCTGCGTGCTCAGCGAGCTTTGCGAGAATCATATGCTAAGTTGTTGATAATCAATGGATAATAAAAAATATTGCCGAAGTGTTGTTTAATCATAGCTTAACAAAAAAAGCCCCTTCCGTCTAAGCAGACAGAAAGGGCTTTTTTAATATATAGGATGAATGAGATTATTTACCGAATAATCCTCCAGCGATATCTCCTAAAGCGCCACCAAGGCCACCTTTATCATCGCCTCCTTTATTTCCACCAAGCATTCCGGTGATTGCGCCTAAAACGCCACCATCTCCACCACCAAGCACACCCATTAGGCTTGCTGCATCAATATCATCCGTATCACCGTGTCCTTTGATCTTATCTGTTAAAGAACCTACGATGCTAGACATCCCTGATCCACTTACTAAGCCTGCAACAGATTCTGGTAAGCCCATATTAGTCATGATCTTTTGCATGAACATTCCCTTGATGCTTCCGAATAATCCGTTATTCTCTAATCCTCCACCACTAAAGCTCTTGAACATACCAAGTACATCGTCTAATCCTCCACCAGTTACTTTTGAAAGCAAACCTTCTTGTAGGCTTTCTCCAGCTAATGGAAGCATTGATTTTGCTTGATCCGCAGAAATTCCAGCTTTTTCAGTCATTGCGCTGATCGCTTGATCACCGACCATATCCATAATTTTGTCTAACATTCTTATTTAAATTTTAGGTTTGAAAAATGATTCATTCTTTTTACGTGAGATATAGGTAAAAGTAACGAAGCATTTTCACATAACACAATATACACTTAATATTAACTAAGTCCCGGATCTAAATTCGATTAACTAAATTTTGGAGAAACCACTAAATCCTTACTTCCTGGTGTATAGACATAAAAACCTTCGCCTGACTTACGACCAAGCTTACCTGCGGTAACCATATTTACTAATAATGGACAAGGAGCATATTTCGCTTGACCGAAGCCGTCATATAATACATTGCAGATTGCCAATACTACATCTAATCCAATAAAATCGGCTAATTGCAAGGGCCCCATCGGATGTGCCATTCCGAGTTTCATCACGGTATCAATACCTGCAACATCAGCTACGCCTTCGTGCAAAGTATATATAGCTTCATTTATCATCGGGATAAGAATCCGATTTGCAACGAACCCTGGATAATCGTTTGCTTCAACAGGAATCTTTCCGAGCGTTTTGGATAACTCCATGATCGACTGAGTAACCTCATCTGTCGTTGCATATCCTCTGATGACCTCAACCAGCTTCATGATAGGTACTGGATTCATAAAGTGCATACCAATTACCTTATCCGGGCGTTTAGTAACCGAAGCAATTTTAGTAATTGAAATGGAAGAGGTATTAGTAGCCAGGATTGCCCCTTCAGGAGCATTAGCATCAATATCCCGAAATATTTTTAGTTTGAGATCTACATTTTCTGTAGCAGCTTCTACCACTAAATCCGCTGTTGATACACCTTCAGCTATTGTGGTGGATGTTTTTATATTCGCCAAAGTCGCCGCTTTATCCTCTGCGGAAATCTTCTCCTTCGCGACCATTCGGTCCAGGTTTTTACCAATTGTCGCTAAGGCCTTTTCGAGGGCAGCTTCGGAGATATCAATCAAAGTAACTGAAAAGCCCTTCATGGCAAAAACATGCGCGATTCCATTTCCCATGGTGCCCGCACCGATAACACTAATCTTTTTCATAATTTGGTTTTAATTTAGATGCGAAAATATAAAAATGAAATTGAAATTTAATTGGTTTTTGTTAGTCTTAATTGCTCCGCTTGTACTTTGGGGGCAAGAAGAGAGTACTTTTGATTTTGGAGACTTTGGTGGCGTAGTACTCATGGATTCAATTGTAGTGAGTGCTTCACGTAGTGGATTTGATGTACAAGATTTCATCCAATTGGTTAGAGAGGATGAATCTTTCTATCAAGCCTTTAGAAATATACGGACACTTTCTTATCAGTCAGATAACAACCTGGTGATGTACGATAAAAAAGGAAAAGAGAAAGCTAAGTACGAAAGTGTGACCAAGCAGGTTTCTGATGGGAATTGCAGGGAAATGGAGTTCCTCTCGGAGTCGATCAGCGGCAATTTTTACAAGCGAAAAAAGAAAAAGAAACTACGCTATTACACTTACAAACTCTTTGATCGCCTTTTCTTTACCCACAGTAGAATTTGCGAATCTAAGGTAGCGCAACAGCAACAAAGCACTTCACCAAAGGGAATGGAAAAGCATGTAGCAGAGCTTAAAAAGCTAATCTTCTCCCCCGGCGAAAAAGCAGACGTTCCAATGATTGGCAAAAAGACGGAAATATTCTCTGAGAAAATGGCAAAATACTATGACTTCAGTATTAGCTCAAAATTATATGAGGATAGCATCGACTGTTATGTTTTTTCAGCAGTTGTAAAACCCGAATTTCAAACCAGAAAAGTGGATAAAACGGTGATTAAATCACTACATACTTATTTCGAAAAAGAAAGCTTCCAGGTCATGGCCAGAGATTATCAATTGAAATACTTCGGTGCTTTATTCGACTTTGATATTGCGATGCGTATAGAGTTGACCAAAACGGGAGAACTATATGTACCCAGTTATCTGGAATATGATGGTTTTTGGGATGTCCCCACGAAGAAACCAGAGATTTCAAAATTCTCTTCCAGGTTTTATGACTATTAGCCAGATGCTACTCGTCCAATTGAGCTAATTCAAAGTGTTCAATGATTTGTATAAGGTGTTCAGCATATTTATCATCATTCGAATATCCAGCTTCCTCTAAGCCAAGTGCCCAATTTCGATAATCTGTAGTCCCAAAGTTTTTAAGGTGTTGATATCGATTGCCCCCTAAAAGGTGGCTGTGTGCGCGATAAGACATCCAGGCACTTTCGTGCTGTCGATAAAAAGACTTATGACCAAGGTCAGCATGACTCGCACAATGTCCCGGTTTACAGCTTTTTTCAAAGCATTGGATACCAAAATGATTATGAAATCTTGTTGCCAAAGGTGCTTTCCCGGCATTACTCTCCAGAAGGGCCTGTGCTAATTTTATACTGGCAGGGATGCCATACTTTTTCATCTCTGCTACTGCAACCGGCGCAAAGCGCTTAATATATTGCTGGCAAATAGTCTGATAAGATGCTACCAGCGACGGATCGAGTGAATGTTCTCCGGAAGAACGATCGCTGAAGACAATCGACCAATAATTCCCATGATGGTCTTGCGAAAGCTGCGGAAGCTTAGGATTTGAAATTTCTGATTTTGTTTCATTTTCTGACGTTTTAGAGCTAAAGGAAAAATTCCCAAATGAAAACGCTTGTTCTTGCGATTTTACTCGCTGAGCTCCGTCTTCGGAATTTCTGCTTTTAGCCAATGCAATAGGATTGTCAAATAACGTGCTAGCTTCCCAGGATAACTCCAAATGTATGCTCTTCTGTGTCAACAGGGTAATCAAAGCGCATACGCTTAATATGTTTAACCAATGTCGACGCAAAAAAGTTACTGTTGCGTTCCATAAAATTAAAAGAATTGTTTTGCTTGAATAGCTATTAGGAGTCATTATAGAACGATTTTGGCTAGTACAGTTAATAATAGTTATCTTATATCAAACTTGATCTTGTATTTGAATGTAAATACAATACAAAATAAAACATTTTGTTTTAAATATACAATCATTTAATTTTATTTTTTTTCTTCTAATATTCATTTCGCCTATATGGAAAAACAAATTGTTTTACAATTATGCCATTTGTGGAATTTAGGTTAAAATAAATTTATAGAAAAAGATGACTTAGTGTAAATTTTACACTACATTTGAAATACTTAAATCTTAACGATATGATTTTTATAGCAGATGGCGGCTCAACAAAAGCCGATTGGATAATCATAGATAATAAAGGATCAAAGTCAAATTATAGTACAATTGGCTTTAATCCGTTTTTTTACGATACCGAAACAGTAGTAAAAGAACTCAATAAAAAATTTGTACACGAGGTTCCGGTCAATGAAGCCAGCAAAGTGTTTTTTTATGGCTCAGGATGCTCAGATGCTTTACGTAAAGAGATTCTTGCGAAAGCATTTGTACAGATTTTTCCAAATGCAGAAATACATGTTGAGCATGATCTTTTGGCAAGTGCAAGAGCGACCTGTGGTGATGAGCCAGGGATTGCTTGCATTTTAGGGACGGGATCAAATTCTTGTTTGTACGATGGTATTGATGAAGTAGATAATGTAACTAACCTTGGTTATTTATTAGGTGACGAAGGAAGTGGGACTCATTTAGGCAAAAAATTAATCAGAGCCTATTTTTATAGAGAGCTCCCCAAGGAATTAGAAGAAGCTTTCGATAATAAATATAATTTAGGCAAACGAGAGTTACTGAATCGACTATATGACGGTCAGCGAGGCAATGTTTATTTAGCTTCTTTTGCCAGGTTTATGTTTGAGCATAAAGAGCATTTTTACATTAAACATATTGTAGCCAGAAGTTTCGCAGAGTTTATTGATCGTCATGTCATGAAGTATGAAGGACATCAAACCCTTCCGATACATTTCGTAGGTTCAATTGCTCATTATTTTTCTGGTGTTTTAAAATCGTTATTAGCAGAAAGAAATTTAACTTTGGGCCGAATCATAAAGAAGCCAATTGATAATCTGGTTCAATACCATCTGGATCGGGATATCTCATACGCTTCCAAATAATACTTCCGGAAAACTAATAGAAGCACACAACACAGCATGGCACAAGATATTAAGAGAATCGCAGTTTTTACATCAGGAGGTGATGCCCCAGGAATGAATGCCGCTATTCGTGCGGTAGTTAGAACTGCTACCTATCATGATCTTCACATTTTCGGTATCATTCGCGGATATGAAGGTATGATCAAAGGCTCCATCAAAAGATTGGAGACCAAAGATGTAGGTAATATTATTCACCGTGGCGGGACGGTCCTAAAAACCGCAAGAAGCATGGACTTTATGACCAAAGAGGGTCGTAAAACTGCTTATGAGAATTTATTAGCTAATGATATTGATGCCTGTATTGCTATTGGTGGCAATGGAACATTCACCGGTGCAAATGTCTTTTCTAAAGAATACAATATCCCCTTCATAGGAATTCCGGGTACCATCGATAATGACCTTTATGGTACTGACTATACTATAGGATTTGATACTGCGATTAATACTGCAGTTGATGCTGTAGACAAAATTCGGGATACGGCCGATTCTCATAATCGATTATTTTTCGTAGAAGTTATGGGCCGCAACTCTGGTTTCATTGCTTTAAATACAGGCATTGGATCAGGTGCTGCCAATGTTATGATTCCTGAAACCGACACTTCAATTGACGATCTTATCCTGAATCTTAGAAAAGGTGCAAAACGGGACAAACTCTTTAGCTTGATCATTGTAGCAGAAGGAAATAAGAATGGTGGAGCAGCTGAAATTGCAGAAAAGGTAAAAACCAAGTTTGATTATTACGATACCAAAGTTACCATTATCGGTCACTTGCAACGAGGAGGTTCTCCTACTTGTATGGATCGGGTGCTCGCTAGTCGACTTGGCCATTCTGCAGTAGAAGGATTGTTAGAAGGCAAACGAAATAAAATGGTAGGTCTTGTCAATAATAAGATAAAGTTCACCTCTTTTGAGTCTGCAATAACCAAAGAAAAGGATGTCAATAATGAGTTAATCAGAATGGCTGAGATTCTTGCCCTTTAAGTAATTCGCGGAAATTGGGTTTAGTTTAAATTGAAATGTATTTTTTCTTTAGACAAGGCATTTTTTGAGTGTCCCGATAGCTATCGGGAAGCCTTAGCTATTGACGAAAAAAATAACGCAGTATAAGGGAAAAAGACGTTCAAGTTAACTTTTAATTTAATTTCGTGAACTACTTAATTACCACAAGTCTATTTATTTTTATTCACTGGTCCCGATAACTATCGTCCCGATAACTATCGGGAGTCGCTGATCAACGGGGT
>JAHDHW010000028.1:0-8594 GCA_020631105.1 Saprospiraceae bacterium
TTTTTCTTTATTGTTTTCCGGGAACACTCCAGGTTTTTGAGAATGATTCGCTGAGCGTTGCCGAGGGTACCGTTGCACGGGGGAGCATTAAGCATGCTAAGAGAATGTACTTCCGGGGGGAGAATTATAAAACATATTCGTTTGCCTTATACTTGCTGGGGAGAACTTTTGCGCATGATAAAGTTCGACAAACCATTGTGGATGCTTATGCTGCCTGCGAAGAAAGCGTCCCTGGTCGTACATTTATTCTAGGAGAAATTGGTCGACGGCATGGAGGGCATTTCCCGCCACATCGGACACATCGAAACGGGATGAGTGTGGACTTTATGACGCCTTTGTTGAAGGATGAACAACCTTATTGGTCTGCACATCTTTTTAATTTGTGGGGATATCGATTCGAGTTTGATGATCAAGGAAAGGATGGTTCGGTAAGTATCGATTATGAAGCAACTGCTCGCCATTTGTCAGCGCTCGAAGCATCAGCGAATAAAAATGGACTTCGCATTCAGAAAGTGATCTTTGATCCGGTCCTGCGACCGTACCTCTTGGCAACACCTACCGGAAAAACATTAAAGCATTTGCCCTGGACCAAGAATCGTGTGATTATCAGACATGATGACCATTATCATGTTGATTTTGTGTTATCAGGGAAACGATAATAAGGGAGGAGCAGAACAAAAATCACTACTCTTCTATTGAGAAAATATTTTTCATGACTAGTGATATTCTGTCTTTGAACATATTAGAGATTGATCAATGGAATACCAGCTTTTGCAATCGCAAAAACGGAACAAACAAAGATTAAGAACAAAATTGCAAATCCAATATTTAATCCTCGTGCAAGTTGGAGCGATTTGACTTTGTTTCCTGTCCAAAATAAAAATAGCGGGACAATCTGTATAGCATGCAAACCCAGAAAATGGGCTGCCCGTAAATCTCCCCCATCAACACTCCAGTTTAAAAACGGGAGTCCTCTCCCACCGTCTACAACACCAATACTATGTGCGCCTTGAGTGGCCATCAGGTTTCCTGCATAAGCAGAAACTAATAAAGCTAACCAGGCGATTCGGATGGCCCATTTTTGATCGATAGATAATTGAATTTTGGATGAAAATGATTTGATGAAAAACCAAAACATAATCAGGGTAAGGATCGCAATGGCAATACCCATTATAGCCCAAAGCATCCCATCAAAGGGAGTTTCCATATTAAAGTGTGATCGTACTCCCCGATACGCCTGAGTAATGATTACTGCATTTTCGGATAAGATGACAAGGGAGAGCACACCAGCAATGATTTTTTTGCTGATTTTTTTAAAAGGAAAAAAGAGTAAATACCAACCTATAGTCCATAAATAAATAAAGGAAGAAATCAGAAATTTAGTCGGCTTGATCCATGCATTGATTCCGGTAATTTCACGAGTATCGATGAATATAGCAAGTACAGCTATAAAAGTGACGATGAAATGGAAGATGGCAGTATAGTGTAGAAAAGGGAATTGCTCCTTGATTTTGCCTAGCCATTGAAGTGGGTAACGAAAAATACTTAGTGGCTGCAGGATACTTATGGTATTCATCTTAGAATTTTTACCTAAGATAAGCTCAATTCAAAGATATGCCCAGTTTAAAACTACTGATTATCTAATTTCAAGGATGAATGATCGTCAGTAGGGGTTGAATGGTTAGCCGAAAGTTGCATAATACCAATCCTTGATAGTCTGCCAATTGCGAATCGCCAGGAAGATCAGGAAGATACTTACAATGGTAATGGTAATAAGCGTTTTTTTTGAAACTACTCGGAATTTTTCTCTCCGGTTTTTATAACGATGTCGGCTTGTGTAAGACATAATTTTTATTGCAAAAATAAATAAATCGATAGATAAATGCAGCAGCAATAAATATGCTAAAGTTCAATCACTTTATTACATATCTGTATGGCGCTCCCAATAGTTCTGGTCTTCTACCTCTTCCATAAGTTGTAAGTAGTTGCCATAGCGTAAATCACTTATAGCGCCTTCTTCTACTGCAGTTTTGACCGCACATTTAGGTTCGGTGCGATGGCTGCAGTCGCCATATTTACAATCCTCCGAGACGACGAAAATCTCCCGAAAATTATGCGCTACGTCCATAGGCTCCAAATGACTAAAGGCTAAGGTTTTGATACCCGGGGTGTCGATGATGTTACCACCGTCAGGGATTGGGAACATCTCTGCAAAAGTAGTAGTATGTTGTCCTTTACCACTGTAATCTGAGATGTCATCTGTTCGAAGATCCATGCCGGGGATAACAGCATTGATTAAGGTTGATTTTCCTACACCTGATTGCCCGCCGATTAAAGAGACTTTATTTGCGAGGTATTTTTTTAATTTTTCTATTCCTGTGCCCTCCGTCGAAGAAACTTTGAACACCTCGTATCCGATTGCTTCATAGATATCTTTTAGATACTCATAAATCAGCAAATCTTCTTCATTCAACAAATCCGCTTTGTTAAACACGATTGCCGTTGGAATATTATAGGGTTCTGTCATTAGCAGGAATCGATCAATGAATCCCTGCTTAAGATTTGGGTTTTTGATCGTCATGATCAAAATGGCCTGATCAACATTGCTGGCTAAAAGATGGAGGTAATGTTTTTTACGAGGGGATTGTCGAACAACATAATTCTTACGAGGAAGAATAGTCTTAATCATACCGGTAACTTCTTCTTCGTCTTCCAACTCAAATGCAACCTGGTCGCCTACGGCTACGGGATTCGTGAGTTTCTGTCCGTTCAGGCGAAACTTTCCTACTATTCTACAAGGGATAACTTCGCCTGCTTCTGTTGCGACGTCATACCACATTCCAGTTGATTTTATTACAATTCCTTGTTGCACGATTTATATTATTTGCTCAAAGATATACCCCTAACTTCGTAAATGAAATATTGGTTCAAATTAGTAGCTTTTTTTCAAAATTTGATAGGAGGAAAATAGCAAGTTTATTTAACTTCTTGACGATTGTAAGAATGAACGGCATCGGCCATTTCAAGGATGAGTTCCGGATCTTTTTCGATAGCATTACCTACAACGATTACATCTGCCCCCGCTTTTACGTTTTCTAATGCCTTTTCGGGGGTACGTATTCCACCACCAACGATTAATGGAATTTTAAGCCCACTGCTGACGGTTTCAATCATTGAAGTACTGATAGGGTTCTCCGCCCCGCTACCAGCATCCATGTAGATTAGTTTGAGTCCAAGCATTTCACCAGCAATTGCGGTGCAGAGTGCAACGTCATCCTTCTTAGCAGGTATGGGTTGAGTATTACTAATGTAGCTAACGGTGGTTGCTACGCCACCATCGACAAGCATGTACCCCGTAGGGAGGACTTCCAGTGGACTCATACGGAGATAAGGAGCGGCCAGCACGTGGTTGCCGATGAGTAGATCGGCGTTCCTGCCGGAGATCAGCGAAAGAAAAAGAATACCATCGGCTTTATAACTCAATTGGAAAGAATTGCCAGGGAATAGAATCATCGGAATTTCGCAGGATTCTTTTATTCGAAGCAATACCTGATCCAGCATATTATTGACAATCAAGCTGCCACCAATAAAGAAATAATCCACTTTAGCACGAGTCGCCAAATCCAGGATTTTGTCCATTTGCCGCAATTTGACCTTGTCAGGATCCATAAGTACGACGAATCTCTTTTCGCCCTGATCTTTTGCTTTTTGGAGGCTTTGGTGTAGTTGTGTGTGCATGCTTAAAATCGATGATTTACCACAAGGTAGGACTTTTAGCAGGATGCACAAACAAGTATCTGGAATTTGTCGACGAAAATATAGACGCTTTATTATTGCTTAATAGTGCAGTAATTCGAACTTATGGATTCATTTTGAGGCTGGACTTTGGAGTTTATCAGGTTTTTTTCTGTACCAACACCACTTTCATTCCATCTGCATTTGCAATCTCTTTGTAGAAGTTTCGGAGGTCATTATAACGATCAGCCGGAAGTTTAACGGTATAAATTTCCAATTGACGATGATAAGTTATCCGTCCATTCTCCATTTGAATGTCCACTTTATAATGACCAAACTCTGATTCTAGATCAATGTTTTTCTGGGGCAAACTTTCTACTTCGTAGCCCTGCGGTAACTCAAAAGTATAAATGTCTTCTTCCCGGTATTGTTCCTTGATGTGGATCGGAAGTGTACGTTTTTCTATGACTTTGGGTACTTCCGTGAAGGCATTGAGTTTGTTGAGGGGCAAGAATATTCGTTTGCCTGCCTTGCTGGAGTACCGCTTAACGGTCGCAGCAAAATCCAGGGTAGACTGTGGCGTTTTTGCATCATTATTAATTTGTAATTGATCAATCGAAAAAGCAGGAAGATCGAGTGTAGATAAAAAGTATTCTTCCAATTCTTGCGGAGATTGATTATTGCTATAGTAGCGGAGTACTTCATGTTTGGGGCCACTAAATATTGATTGGAGTTTAATATTAGCAGCACCTTTATCATCAATTTGAATTAATGCCTCATGTTTTTCCTGATGTAAGTCAAGATCAAACAAGGGAGTGTGTTTGATTACGCCTCCCTCTTCTGTGATGAGTAGTGTCGGACGATCCTGATTGTGCTCCCCTATATAATTTGGAGGATAATCAGAGCTAGTACATTCCAGCCAGATCTCTTCGGAAGGGATGTTTAGGATAACGTGATTTGCAAAACCCGGAAAAGCGAAATCATCGGAAATATCAATTTTGCTATCATCGCTTGCGTGGATTAAAGCGGCGTAGGATTTTATACCAGCTTCTTTTAACATTGCTTTCATGAAGTTTGAAAGTGCTTTGCAATCGCCGTATTTATTTTCTTCGACATATTTTGCATCAAAGGTTTGCCAGCCGCCAATCCCAAGTTGTACACTCACATAACGCATGTTGTCTTGCAAGTACCTGTATAGAATAGCAATCTTTTCCTGATCAGACTGAGCCTCGTTGATAAGACTTTTTACTTTTTGCTTCATTTCTGGACTAAGCTGATCTCTATCTTTGTTGAGATCATACATGAACTGACCAAAGTCTTTCCAACTGGAAAGGTTGCCTTTATAGTTTTCGAATTGAAACTTAAGAGGGGAAATTTTAATCACTGGGCGGATCTGATCACTATACGGTGCATAAGATTCGTATACAAGAGCAGGAATGTTTTGAGTAGACCAATGATAGACTGTTGAATAGTCTTGTTGGTTGATCTTAGGTTGAAGCGTAGTGTTATACGCTTTGTACTTGATCTCGAAATCCTTTTTAGTTCGCACAATATAGTCAAACTGCTCAACCGAAGTTCGATACCCCCCTAGTGCACTGGCAGGATAAAAAGGAATCTTTTTTTGGATAATTTCATATTCAAATTCGATGGTGTATGGATATCTATTATGTCTTAATTCCGCAATTTTCATCCGACTATCTTCATAGACAGAATAACTTGCAATTACACTTCTGTCTGTAAAATCCTTTGCCTTTAATTTGCGGACTTCTTGCCCGAGCGCATCGTAGATTCTGGCAGAGAGCTTCACGATTTTTGTAAACTTTCTATTATAAGCAACGGCCTGAAAGTGTTCTGTGCTATTACTATTAAGTAGCGTTACTACCTTTTTTACTTTTATGGTACTTGTCTTTTCGTCTTCAATATCTATAGCCATGTAATCGACTCGATATACTTCGTCTGCATTTGCTTTTAAGTCGTCTGGGATTCCGAAGGCACTATACGTGCTGAGTTGTGCCCAGGAATATGAGCCTGGGGCAGCAATGCAAAGAATAACCCATAATGCAAACGAATAGCAATATTTCATAAACTAAGAATGAGAATGATTTAAGTAACAGATAATTTCTTGTTATCTATGGAATATTAGTTGTTTAGGGAGTGGCTCTTTTTAGGACAATTTGTTCTTCTTGTTTTTCAACAACCACCCCAAAGAAATTTCTAATAATTGAATATTCCTCGGGCTCATAGTGTAATTTTTCTAAGGTCATTTTACTTATGACTTGTATTTTGTCCCCTGTTTGACTTAACCGATACTGAAAGTTTGCGCCGTTTCCTTCTGTTTTGAGACTAATACTCTCTGGTAATTCTTCTACGATAAAACCTTGAGGTATCGTTAAGTTTAAAATGAATTGTGTTTTATGTTGAACGGGAATATCCACCGGGAATGTACGTTTTTCCAATTTTAACGGATTTTCATCAAGTCCCATCCCTAGCATAGGTGAAATATAGATAAAAGGGTCATTAACTTGTGCGGCGTTTGGTATTTCAATATCAAGGTTACGGATTAAATTTTTAGTAGTGTTTTCTTCATTCTCAAATTGTACGGCGGCTACTTTGGAGTCTGGGAAAACGGTAGACCATTCTTCTTTGACATCCTTATGATTATCTTTTTTGTACTCGTGAAATGCGGATCGTTCTCTCATAGCGCAATAACCTTTAAAGCTTTGTTTTATGGTTCCGGAAAGACTTCCTTCTTCGTCTAATGCCATTGTAGCCATAGTAGTTTCTGTATCCAAGTTGGAAGGGATGTCAATCCATTGAGGATTTTCAGGATCTACTAACCAGCCAATATAGTTTAATGCTTCCATGCGGATTAGGTCAGGTGAACGGTTTGGACTACCTACGTCTAATAACATTTGTTGATCTCCAATTTGGACAAAAGCAAGTACATGATTGAACTGGTCTGTTTTTGGGTAGTGTCTAAGCATTCTGCCGTGACTTCGAGTGCTAACCAGTACAGGGTAAGCCTCAATTCCTAACTGTCGACAAACGGCAATTAACATAAGATTAAGTTCACCGCTGGAAGCAGATTTTTTCTCGAAGGCCTTATCTAAAGAATTAGAAAAAAAGCCATATAATTCATTCCAAGTTACATTTTGACTTAGGAAGGTATAAATTTTTGAAACTTTATCCGCATCATTATCAAGCCCTTCAAGGTGAGGCTCAATTGCTGAAACAATTTGATTTGAAAAACGCTTTTTATTAATTTGTAAGCCGAAGGACTCATTATTTTTTAGGTCTTTTGCCAAACTACTCCAGGTAGTAGACATATCTTGTGGTACACTATTCGGGAATCGGACAGTTTGTAATTGTAATGAAAGTTTGGCGTAGTAATCTTTCATGGTAGTAATGTACTTTTCAGGCTTTAAAGCGGGTACATTTTCTAGATAATAACGCTTCGTTTCGATACGCACATTGATTTGTTCTCCGGCTCGACTTAGCGAATGTGCTTGCTCGACTCTGGGGGTTCGCATGAGTTGAGTAGATTCTCCGGTTTCTTCAACAGGATTTAGCCCTTGTCGGAAGGAAATGTATTCGAACCATTCTGGGATAGTTGTACATAACTCACTATGTCTGGTTGGAATGTCTTTTTGAAAATACCAATCTGTTAAATAGTATATCTGGTCAGACTCAACTGTATATTTATATTCAATTATACAGCCTTCTTCCAGAGCGGGAAAAGCAAACTTTATTTTTGACCAATATTTATTGGTGTCTTCCTCGAAGATATCTTGTTTTTTGACTTTTTTCTCATCACCGTTTGGGAGGATGACCTGTGCCTTTAGTCCTCGGATTTTTTCACTATCATTATAACTATAATAAGGGATACTAATATCGCCCTGATCAAACCCCGGCCTTTTAAGGATTTTAATTCGAATATGCCTATCGAGTATATATTTGAAATCACCAGTAGAAAGGTCGAATTTTAAGGCCCCATAATCCATTAGCACGACTGCCTCTGCATCGGGATCATTTTCATAAACAGTCATATTTAGATCAGCCTTGTCGACTTTACCCCATTTAATAGGAGACTTCTGAGCTGATAGAATAGTGCATAGCGAAATACTGAGCGTAAGGGAAAGGATAAATTTCATTTTTAATGTATTGTTAGCTTAAGAAAAATGCTTGGCATAAGATGACTTATGTTGGCAATAAAAGTTATCCTTAATATCTATGGATAGATATTAAGTTAATCGAAGAACTATAACTGACGCGAAGTGGTTTGCTAAAAAAACAAATTACTTCGCGTCCGTATATGATTATAATTTTAATTGCTTAGGCTTAACATTTTACAATTTTTGTGCTAGTTTTTCTACTTGTCGACTAAAACAATATTAATGTTTAAAATAAATGGATGCTCATCTTAAGGCAAGATTCTATTTTGTTATAGAATATCTTAAGGCCTTAGAGATTACCTTTCAAAGAAATCGTAATTCCCTTTATCTTTACACCGTGGAAAAAAGTATTATACAACAAACCAGCGCACTGATCGCCAGAGATTTTGGACTTGACATTGGCGAGGAACCACTTAGCGAACAGGAACTGTTTGATCTTCTGGCAGATCAGGTGGCTTACATGATTGAGCATCGACTGGATACTTTGTTTAGTCTGATGTACCGACTTGATGTGAAGGAATCATTAATTCGACAGGCGCTCGACCCCGGTGCAGAGGAAATGCCTAATATTGCGATAGCGAAACTTATACTGGAACGTCAAAAGAATAGAATCTACACTAAAATTAAGTATCGACAGAAACCATTGGATGATATGGAAGGGTTTTGGTAGGTGAATTGACTAGTGAG
>JAHDHW010000028.1:8694-40700 GCA_020631105.1 Saprospiraceae bacterium
GAAGGATTGCCGAGCTATACGATTGGCATATTGGTTGGATAATAAAAGGTAGTTTCCAAAAACCTAGGTTAATGAAAGTCAAAATTACAGCAGTTATAATTGGAGTGTTTTTCTTTTTTTCGAGTGGACTCAATGCCCAGGATATGTACGAACGATCGATTGGTGTACGGGGAGGATTTCTATCCGGAGTTACGTATAAGCAGTTCTTGCAATTTGCAGGAGCAATCGAAGGAATTGTCGGATATAACTTTCAGAATGGAAGAATCACAACCGTAACTGGCCTGTATGAACATCATCTCTTTATAAATTATAACACCAATATTTATGGCGGTGGCGGCTTAACACTAGGGGCCAATAAAGACATTTTTAGAGTGCACGCTGAAGCCATTGTCGGTATCGAATACCTGATGGAGCGATTTCCCATGAGTATTACGGTGGATTATAAGCCTGCCTATAATATCTTCGATAATGAATTTTACTTTGATGAATTTGCACTTTCTGTGCGATATGTATTTTGATTCAAAAGTTAAGTTCTAAAGGAGAATTCCCTTCTGATTTTTGAGTATCTTCACTTTCATGATTATCAAGACGCGAGGTATCATTTTTCGGGCGGTCAAATACTCTGAGACGAGTATTATCGCTGATATCTTTACGGAGGAAAAAGGCTTAAGGGCATACATTATCAGCGGTGTACGATCCAAGAATGCCCGGGTAAAAGCAAGTGTCCTTCAGGTAATGACTTTAGTCGATTTGGTCGTCTATCACCGAAATGATCGGGAACTAACCCGGATCAAAGAAATCAAAGCCGCCCACGTCTATCATTCTATCCCTTTCAATGTCGTTAAAGGCGCTGTTGGCCTATACATGATCGAGTTGGCTCGGAAAACTATTCAGGAATCCGAAGAAAACAGGCCCCTCTTCAATTATCTCTATGGTGCTTTTCAGTCCCTGGATTCAACAACAGAAAGCGTAGCCAACTTCCATATTGCTTTTATGATTGAACTCTCTGGGTTTTTAGGATTTATGCCTGGAGGTACCTACTCTGATCAAACGCCGGGTTTTGATTTGACCGAAGGGGTATTTACATCAATGGCTCAAAGCGGGCATCGATTTTTGGATGAAGGACAAAGCCAATTATTGCAAACATTCTTACGGACTTCAATCGAACAAAGTCATAGCATTCCTCTCAATCGAGAAGAACGAAAGGCCTTTTTAGATCAAATGATTCTTTTCTACCGACTCCATATCGAAAACTTTGAAGGACTGAACGCCTATAAAATTCTGGAAACTGTACTAGGATAGGCCCTTTTGGAGTAGGGGGAGATCCCTTTTGAACGTTTTATCAGGGGACTGCCGATAGTAATCGGGACGATAACTATCGGGATCAGCGAATAATAAAAATAATTAACCATAGATCTTCGTTAATAAGCGAACACGTGCTAGCGTCTTATGGAAGAACAATCAAGCCAACCAACAGGGAAAAAGGATTTCAAGCAAAAATGGGCCTACCTTAAGGGGGAATACCATCAGTTTGCTACGGACTTCCCTAGGATTGCTTTGGCTGTAAAATCCCTTGCTGTATTAGCCATTGTAGGCTTTGTTTCCAGTATTGCTTTTTTTGGATTGATCTACTTTGGTGCTTTTGGCAAACTACCTACCACGGAAGATTTAAAAGATATCCATAATCATGAAGCCTCTGAAATCTACTCGGCAGATGGCGAACTCCTTGGCAAGTATTATATCGAAAACCGAGAGGTTGTTGATTACGAAGATATTTCTCCGGATATCGTTAATGCTTTGATTGCAACGGAAGATGCTCGGTTTTTTGAACACAAAGGGATTGATTTCCGAGCTTACATCCGGGTGCTATTTCGGACAGTCCTCCTACGAGATAATTCTGGTGGCGGTGGTAGTACCATCAGTCAGCAACTCGCCAAAAATATTTACAAACGTCAAAATAATAGTTTCCTTAGGATACCGATTGTCAAATTCAAAGAGATGATCACCGCCCGCCGTTTAGAAAAAGTATATACTAAAGATGAGTTAGTAAACCTCTATCTCAATACCGTTCCTTTTGGTGGGAATATGTTTGGTGTTGAGGTTGCCGCTAATCAACTATTTAGTGTCTCCGCAAAAGAGATTGCTACCGAGGACGCAGCAGTGTTAGTCGGTATGCTAAAAGGAAATACACTATACAGCCCTGTCCGTAATCCAGAAAATGCAGTGAAACGTCGAAATGTAGTGCTTGGTCAAATGGAAAAATACGGTTACCTCGATGCTGCCGTAGTTGATTCTTTGCGAGGACTTCCATTAGAACTTAATTACAACAGAGAAGGGAGTAACCAAGGGATAGGAACATATTTTCGAGAGCATTTACGCCAGGATTTAAAATCCTTAATCGAAGAATATAAAAAACCTGATGGCGAATCCTATTCAATCTACACGGACGGATTGAAAATCTATACGACGATTGATGCCCGGATGCAGCGCTATGCTGAAGAAGCCGTTACGGAGCAGATGAAAAGCCTGCAAGCTACTTTTGATAAACATTGGAAAGGGCGCAAACCCTGGGGGGATGATAAGGTGATAGATGATATTATGCGTAAATCTAAACGCTATAAAAGATTAAAAGATAATGGGCTTTCCGACGAAGCGATCAAAGCTAATTTTGAACAACCGGTTCGAATGAAAGTGTTTACCTGGGAAGGAGATCAGATTAAGGAGATGAGCCCGATTGATAGCATTCGATATTATTATGCCTTATTGAATGCAGGGTTTTTAGTAACAGAGCCGGGTACTGGTGCGATCAAAGCCTGGGTCGGCGGGATTGATCATAAGTACTTTCAATATGACCATGTAAAAGCTACACGTCAGGTAGGCTCTACTTTCAAGCCGATCGTATATGCGAAAGCGCTGGAGCGTGGAATTGAGCCTTGCGAGTATATCCCAAATGAGCTACGTACTTATGTGGATTACGAAAACTGGTCTCCACAAAATTCAGACGGAAAGTATGGTGGCTTTTATTCTATGGAAGGCGCGATTCGATCTTCCGTCAATGCGGTAGCGGTTGATTTGGTACTGCGATCAGAGATTGATTCGGTCGCGCAACTTGCGCGTCGTATGGGAGTGACCAGTGATATACCGGATGGGCCGGCAATTGCCCTTGGTGCGGTGGATGCCTCTTTATTTGATATGGTGAAAGTCTACGGCACTTTAGCAAATCGAGGTGTCCGGCAAGATCCTTTTTATCTAACAAAAATTGAAACCAGTGATGGAGAAGTGATCGCTGAGTTTTTTACCCCGGAAGCTCAACGCGTAATGGATCTGGACAATGCAGACATCATGGTAAATATCATGAAGTCCGTTGTGGATAGTGGTACGGCTAAACGTCTGCGTTATCAATATCAGGTAAGAGGAGATATTGCGGGTAAAACCGGGACAACACAATCACATGCAGATGGCTGGTTTATCGGGTTTACACCAAAACTGGTCGCTGGGGCCTGGGTCGGCGGCGAATCACCAAGGGTTCGGTTTAGAAGCCTGAGCTTAGGGCAGGGCGCCAATACGGCTTTGCCGATTTGGGGAAGATTTATGAATAAAGTACATCGGGATAAAACCTTGAAAGCATACAGTGCGAGTTATTTTCCGACGCCGTCGATGGATGTATTGGAGCGACTGGATTGTGCACCGTTTTATGAAGAGCTGCCGCTATTTATGGAAGATTTTGAGGACTTTGATGAAGAAGGAGGGCTTAATGAAGCGATTGATCGCTTGCTTGATGGCCTGAAGCGAGATAAGAATGCTCGGGTGAATCAAAGACCTTCGGATGCGGAGGAGGAACGACGGAGGGAGTCAGAACGCATTCGAAAAAAGAATGAACAGATCAAAAAGAAAAAGGAGAAAAAGAAAAAGCGTAAAAAGTTTTTTGATAAGCTTTTTAAGAAGGATAAGAATTGATGTACCTAAAATTTAGTAGCACTTGTAATTGGGGTTTGATATATGCAAGGTAAGCTGAAATGGGCCTGCGGTACCGTTGGCGACTACGGTAGTTTTTCCGTTGGTGGGGTTAGTGGTTTCTATAGATACTTCGGCAAAAGATGAAGTAACAAAGGATAGATTCGAAAACAATAAGTAAATATATTTAATTGTTATATTTTTTTATCTACTGTACTAATCAATAGAGATAATATTTGATCTGTATTCTTCGTAATAATCTGAAAAATCAGTACTAAATGGATTTTTAGGTTCTTTTTTTGTCGATTTATCGAACACCTGCCAAAAAGCTTTGATTCCTCCAGGTCCTTCTTTTAATTCGAGCATTCTTTTATGAGATATTACGTTTCCTTTTGCTTCCCAAGTAATTTTTTCTCCAGGGTTTAATTTAATCTCTTTTGCCATAGCACCACAAGTAGCAAAGCACGTATATTCTTTTCCAGATTTACTTATTAGAACTACTCTGTTTAGTTCAGAAGCATGGTCTTGAAGCAATAACGTTTTATTGGAAGTATTTTCAATATTAAGGATAAGCATTTGCTTATGACTATTCTCAGCCAATTCAATGTTCATCTTCACAGAAAGCTTATTTTGGTCTTTTTGTGAAAACACTAAAAATTGAACAAAAAGGGAGAGAAATAATAATAAAGTATATTTTTTGAGCCGCATATTTTAATTCAGGGTTAGGGTTTCTGATCGATATTCTTGGTAATAATCGGATAGATTTGTAGTAGGTACTTTGGGTTTTTTAGATTTGAATTTATCAAATACTTGCCAAAATATTTCAACGCGTTCTCTGCCAAGTTTCTCTGCAAAGTTCCAGATGTTATTGCTACTATCAATCCAACTTTTATGTTCTCCAGGATTTAACACTATTTCACCTTTTGCATTTGCTGCAGAGAAATAATATGGATGCATATTATCTTTGTGATCAACTATTACAATTCTATTGAACATTGTACAATAGTCATCAATAACAATTTTTGTTTGAGAATCATTTGTAATTTTAAACTCGATAACTTTTTTCTCTCGGTTAACATTTAATAACATATCTATATCGTTACTGATATCAAGGCTATTTGTAATGTTAACATTTAAAGTCGTATTAACGATTATAAGTAAATAAATAAGATGCTGCATTTGAATATTATTTTTATTACTTGTATCAAACGGTTGAAACTCTTTCTGGCTTAAAAGACTCAATTTAATAGATAAGCATTATGTAATCTTGGATTCTCAAATTAATTGAGTGAAATTACTTCTGATCTATATTCTTGAAAATAATCAGATAGATTTGCGCTTGGAATTTCTGGCTTTTTAGGTTTGTGCTTGTCAAATATTTGCCAATAAACTTGTACTTTACCTTTCTTATTTCGTTCGATTAATTCTTTAAATGACCAAATTCCTTTGCATTCCCAATAATGTTCTTCTCCTGGAGTTAATTTTATTTCTGCTGAGTTATTATCCATGTAAAAAGGATACTCCTTGTCAAATTGATCAATAAAAACTATCCTATTAAATCCTGATAAGGGTTCAACTAAGAATAAATTTTTATTTGAATTATTTTTAACATGTAATCTTAAGTAAGGATTTTTATCTGAGTTTGTTATAAGCTCGATATTTAGATAGATCGACTTTTCTTTTCCAATATTTTGCCCAATCAATTCAATACTGAGTGCTATAATTGAACAACTGATAACAATACTTATGTAAATGTATTTTTTTAGGTGCATATCGTAAATGTAGTTTATAAACTATCCGTATTTTTTCTAATACAATCGTAACAGTTTAGTTGGCTCGCTATGATGTCAAATTCAATTATAAATACAATATTGACTAATCCACTTTTACTTTATGTATCCGGCGGTTTACTTCACTACTAATCACTCCAGAGTCCATGTAAAATAGAAAACCATCATAAATAATCATCTTTTCTAAAAAGTTAGTTTCTATTTTGAAGGATGGCCTTAAAGCGCCATTAGCTAAGTTTACTTCATAAAATTTCCGACCTTTCTTGTCTTTGTAAACCGTATAGAACTTATTGGTTTTTAAATCTCTGAGTACTTGGCTATCCCAGTTTTTCTCACGGTGATAGTTGATTGGAAATTGATATTTTAACTCCCCAGCATAAGTATAGAATCGTAGAAATCCCAGGGTGTGATTGAATAGACAGAGTTCGGATCCGGTATTGTATAATGGAGAATAAATCGGTTGGTAAAACATCGTTTGCCAGCCGTCATAATGCTCTGGTCTTGATAAGGCATTTTGAGGGTTCTGAGGATTGGCAGTTGCGGCGCTAAAGTAACCGTCCATGCTGGAGCGCATTGCAAACTCTTCTCGCATTCTTAATAAATCTTCGACATCGTTTACGTAGATTCTTCGATCAAGGGTGCCTTCCTTTTTTGAAATTATCGAAAATAAAACGCGTTGCCCTAAAGCCTGTTCTTTTTTAGTGTAGATGTAATCCTGAGACGACTCTACACAGGGTAAGATATATTTTTCAAACTGAGCTCTTGGGTATTTATTAATTAATACGATTTGCTGTTTATCAATTGCAACTTCAATGATCTCCCTATTGCCAAGAAGATGAATGTTGCCCAGGCAGCTTTGATGTAAGCGATCAATTGCGCCTTTTACATCAATTTTAATCGCGTGCAAAACTGTTCCGTCTAGTGTTAGGAGTTCCAGGTAGTTTCCATAGATGATACCACCGTATTTAATAACTAACATGAGGTCATCCTGAATTAGGAAATCACGGATTGAAAATTCGGGCGGAGTGATTTTCTCGACAATGGGTTCTGCAATAACTTCAATGTCTGGCAAACGCAGTGCGTTGGTTTGCATTTTTATTTCAAGCGCTTGCGTAGGTGCTTCATTCAGCGTTAGACTGTAATTGTCGTAACCCAGGTATGAAAAGATCAGCGTCGCAGGCCAGCGAGTAATATTTATTTCAAAGCTTCCATCGATATCGGAGAAGGTTCCAACGGTTTCGCTTTGATTGTAGATGTTAACAGCGATTAGGGATTCATTGGTTTTTTGATCCAGCACAACTCCTTTTAGAGTATAGGATTGCGCCTGACTATTAATAAAGAAACCAATACAGATTAGCAGTGGGAGTATCCTTATTTTCATAAATTGAAAATAAGGATACTAATTGTTATTTGCTAATCTGATTTATTGAAAAGTCAGGTTGCTAAAACGAGGGGGCAGAGATAAATTACCTTGTTTTGCCTTAGTCTTTATAAAACAACCATTTCCCGATTTCTTTGAAACTCACTTTCTTTCCGTACATCAAAATCCCTACTCGGTAAATCCTGGCCGATAGCCAAACGAAGAATATCGATGTTCCTGCCAGTACAAGCATGGAGACAATGATTTGCCATACCGGAGGACTAAAGGCCAAACGGGCGGGCATGACGATCGGAGAAAATAATGGGAAGATGGAGGACCAAATAGCGAGATTACTTTGTGGAGTCGTTACGACAACCATCATGATGTATAATGCAAGGATCACAGGAATGGTAATTGGCAAAGTAAGTGATTGGCTTTCTCCGAGGTCATCACTCATCGCTGACCCTACGGCAGCAAATAAGGATGCATAGAGGAAGTAGCCGCCTAGGAAATAAAATAAGAAAAGTGGAAATATACCCCACCAGTTCTTGTTTCCTAATTCTTGCCGGACCTGTGCGACCATATCTTGTGCTTCTTGTGCATCAATAGCTGGCGCATCAGTCGGGATGCTACTCATCTGACTGGTATCAAATCCAAAGAAAATACCGACAAGAAAATATCCAATGGGGATTAATATAGACCAGATAATTACCTGAGTAAGACCGACTCCACCAACGCCAATGATTTTACCCATCATAAGTTGAAAAGGTTTGACAGAGGAAATCATGACTTCGACAATTCGATTGGTTTTTTCTTCCATGACGCTTCGCATCACCATCATCCCATAAATGAATACCGTGATGTACATGACAAAACCCATTACTCCACCAATACCTGCACCGATTATACTGGCAAAGGTGCTTTCGCCTTCGTCATTTTCTTTTATCAGCGTCACACTGGTGTTAAGGCTTTCTAGTTGATCTTCTTTTAACTCCAGTTGCTGCATTTTATATTTTCGAATGCGGTCACTAATCCGGTCACCGATTTTGTTATGCATGTCAAGTCCTAACTGCTTCTTAGAATGATAATAAGCAGAGAATTTTTTGACCTTAATGTTTTTGACCTTAGGAACCTTGATGATTACATCATATTCAGATTGATCGATGTCTTCTACGAGTTGTTCGAAAGGTTCGTCCACGAAAGTAAAATCAAGACGTTCTTCCGGAGGGATTGGCCGGTCCAGGATTTGTTGTTCATCGACGATTGCGACTCGGAGTTTGTCGCCACTTTCATAAGAGAAGATAAATCCAACCACTACAAAAAATACCATAAAAGCTAAAGGCGTCAGTAGCGTTGCTAATATAAAGGAGCGTTTCTTGACGCGAGTAAGGTATTCGCGTTGGATGATAAGCCAAAGTTTATTCATACTATTTGATTAGTTTGTCTCGCTGTGAGCGGATTGATTTTGCAAAATTAAAAGGCATTCACTTCTCCCACTTTTTTAATAAAGATTTCATTTAAGCTTGGGAGGATTTCATTAAAGGAATGTACAAAAACGCCTTGGGCTAAGAGTCGTTGAAGAAGTTGATTAGATTGTTTTTCTTCCGGTACTTGAATGGTAATTGCACCTTCGGATTGTTTGACAATCTTTACGTCATCCAGAATGTTTGCTGGAAGACTACCCTCATATTCAATTTTGAAGAGGTTGTCCTTAAATTGATTTTTAATCTCTTTAACCTTTCCTTCAAGGACATTTTGCCCTTTGTTGATTAGGACAATATGCTCACAAATTTCTTCCACCTGTTCCATGCGGTGGGTTGAAAAAATGATACTAATACCTTTTCGGTTTAGCTCGTGGATTTCATCTTTGATTAAGTTGGTATTGATAGGGTCGAGTCCTGAGAAGGGTTCATCCAGGATGAGCAGCTTAGGTTCGTGGACTACGGTGGATATGAACTGTATTTTCTGTTGCATCCCTTTTGAAAGCTCTTCGACTTTCTTGTCCCACCAATCCTGAATTTCGAATTTTTCGAACCAGTGATCAATCTTTGTTTTTGCTTCGGTCTTTGACATGCCTTTGAGCTGTGCAAGGTAAAGCAAGTGGTCTCCGACTTTCATTTTTTTGTAGAGCCCTCGTTCTTCCGGCATATAGCCGATTTGAGAAGGATGCGAACTATTCAACTTTTCACCGCCCAAATAGACGGAGCCTTGGTCGGCACGAGTGATGGTTGTAATGATGCGGATGAGCGACGTTTTTCCGGCGCCGTTAGGCCCTAGTAGCCCAAAAATAGAACCTTCTGGCATGTCAAAACTAACGTTGTTTACCGCAGTATGTTTGCCATAGGTTTTCGTGACATTTTCGATTTGGAGTATTCCCATACAAGTAGATGTGATTGTTTACAGGTTCAATTATGCAACTAATTAAAAATTATATCTCGTATTTTTCTATTGAGTTCTGGTTTTTTTCGATAAACTTGATAAGGTTCAACAAATTTTATGGAAAACACCTGGTTTATCATAGTAAATCCTAATGCTGGCAAAGGTCTTGTTGCCAAACGATTGAAATGGCTTTGTTCGAGATTAGAGCAAAAAGATATTGCGTTTGTTGTTGAAAAGAGCAAAGCTAAAGACCATGCTACAAAACTTGTGCAAGCTGGTATAGCTCGTGGTCTTAGAAATATAATTGCAGTCGGTGGAGATGGAACGAATAACGAAGTTGTTAATGGAATAATGAATCAAAGGATAATACCGTCACAGGATATTCGCTACGCATTACTACCAAGCGGGACAGGGAATGATTGGATAAAAGAATATGGAATCCCAATGGATTTGGATGCTTGGTTTGAAATGTTTGTAAAAGGAAAAACCTTTCTGCAGGACGTTGGTTTGGTGAGCTATCAATCCGAAGAAGGAGTAGAAAAGAAGCGATATTTTGTAAATGTAGCAGGGATGTCGTACGATGCTTTTGTGGTACGGGAAATGGATTTGTTGAAAAAACCGATTTCTAGTCGATTAGCGTATTTGCTGTATGGCTTATCTTATGTTTTTCGATATAAGATTCCGCAGGCGCAGGTTTGGATTGATGAGAAATATAAAACTGGGAAATACTACCTGATCAATGCTGGAATCTGCCGATATTCCGGAGGGGGTATGCAATTGGTTCCACATGCTAGGCCTGCTGATGGGCGATTAGCTATTACCTTAGCTGGACATTTGACGAAGTTGGGTGTTTTGCTAAATTCTTACCGGTTTTATAACGGAACGATTGGCGGACATTCTAAAGTGGATACTTTTTATGCAAAGACTATTCGAGTCAATCATGAAAAAGCGCCAATACTATTAGAAGTAGATGGAGAATATTTGGGGACTACTCCGGTAGAAATGAAGGTGATAAAAGGGGCGCTACAGGTTGTTGTGCCGTAAAACCAAAAAGGCTTGCAGCGAATATTTCTGCAAGCCTTTTTGGTTCGTTTATTTTACCCTTATTTCTACTCTGTCATTTTCAGCATGTTTTTCAGGGGTACATTGTTTTCCATTCGAACAAGTGTTGACGAGCTTGGTCTCCCCGTAACCTTTTGCATCAATACGATCACCAGTCACGCCTTTGTATACCAGATAAGCTTTGATTGCCATCGCTCTTTTCGTAGAAAGATTGTGGTTTTCGATATCACTTCCTATTGACGAGGTATGACTACCGATTTCAACTTTGAGATCAGGGTACATATTTAGCAAGTCAATTACTGCTGCTAAGGATTTTGTGCTTTCTGGTGTGAGTAGAAATGAACCAGTGGAGTAATTTACACCATCTATTTTAAACCCACTGGCAGGAACTGTCTGCCCTGTCTGTAAAAGTTCTGCAAGCTGAGTTGTAGATTCAGGTTTGCTATCTGAAATCATCGACTTGTCCTCATTTAATAAAACAGGAGGAGCTGACTCTGGCATTTCGCGATCCAGGATTTCAGTATGTTCACTAATGATTTCCTCATTGGACGGTAAAGAAGTATCTTCAACAGGAGGAATTACTTCCTCTATCTCATCAGAAAAATCTTCGCTTTCTTCAATTGGCTCAAAACCTTCTGAGGGGACTTCTATTAATTCCTCTACTTCCTCTTTTTGACTTGCAGCGGAACCCGGGTTTTGTACCGTTTTTTTAGAAGGAATCATTAAGTTGACCGACTTTTTATTTGTATTGGCCGCTGCCGTCTCATTAGAGGGCGTGTTAACTTCGGCGATTTCGATTTCTTCTTCAACCACGATGTTAGTTGGTGATTCAGGAATGACTTGTGTCGAAGCTGAAGGAGTTACTTTTTCTCTTATCATTAGGTTGGTACCTGCACTCACAGATTCCGCTTCTTCTATGATTTCTTCTTTTGGGGCGTTTTCGCTTACGATTTCGATGTCTTGCTCAGGCACAGTAGTTGTTTCCGATGGAAGATTGATTTCAGCGGACGAGGAGACCGGCGAATGATTAATAGCAACCTCGGTTGTCTCACGAGGTTTTTCCATCGCATCGGTTGTCGAACGAATGACTTCCTCCTTTAGTTGGGTAGTTTCATTTTCTATATCCGTACCCATTTGTGGTTGCTCATCGGCTAATGTTCCGGAAGGCGAAGTGTTGATAGGGACTTCAATTCTTTCAATTTCCGGTCCTTCACTTGATGCTTCGTCAAAATCTATTTCCTCAAGATTAGCATTCACGCCTTCAAGTACAGTAAAGGTGTAGATGTCATCGTCCCCACCTGATCTGGAAGAGACAAAGAAACCAGCAGTCATATCACTATCCAAAAATATTGAAATATCATCCTGTGAGCTGTTAATTGGCTGGCCTACGTTAACTGGTTTTTGCCAGGAGTTGTCTTCTTTCAAATTAGAAAAAAGCAAGTCATATCCTCCAAAACTCAAATGTCCTTTTGAGGCAAAGAACAATTTGCCTGATTCGTGGAAATATGGGAAGGCTTCATTTGAAGGCGTGTTAATCACTGGTCCCAGGTTTTTAGGTTTGCCCCATTGATCTCCTTTCTTTTCACTCAGGTAGATATCTGTACCTCCGATTCCTCCTCCTTTGTCGGAAACGAAGAATAGCTTGGTGCCATCCGGAGATAAAGCCGGATGCATATAGTTTTTATCTGGCTTACAAAAAGGAAGTAATTCAACCTTCTTCCATTTATTACCGTCTTCAGAGACAGCGCTGTACAATTGGATATTATAAGTGTTGTTTTTGTCCGGAGTGGCAGCGGTACGACTAAATATTGCAAGTTGTTTATCTGCGGAAATCGTAACCGGCCCGCAATGCATATTTAATTCATTAAGTTTTTTTGAGAAGTTGCCTGGAGGGCTATAATTTCCGTTTGCTTCTTTTGAACTAAAATATATTCTTTGATAATCCCTTCCGGTCCACCCAGATTTTTGTTTCAAGGGATTCATTCCTGATTTGGCCCGATCGGAGGTAAAGACCATGCCTCCGTTAAATGCTACAGGTGCTCCATCATCAGCGTCTGAATTATGTTCGAAGGCCTGAATATCAATATTTGGAAAATATGGTTCGAGGGTCTTGACCCGATCACAGGCGTAAGCCATCCGGATGGCATCCTGATTTCCAGGATCTTTTTCGTTATATTTAAGAAACCAGTTCTTTGCAAGATCATATTTGCCGTTACTCATCAATGATTCAGCATAGTGATAATAAGTAATTGGTTTAGCTTTTTCGTTTTCGACAATATCGCTGTATAAAGCCTCTGCTTTTTCAGTTTGATTAGTCATACGATAAGCATTCGCCAATTTTGTGCTTGCAGCGAGGTTTTCGGTCTGCTGTAAAGCTTGCTCATAGAGTTCTATGGCATTGGTATATTGCTTTTGCTTGTAGAGGTCGTTAGCCTTCTTGATCAATTTCTTTTGGGCTACTAATCCGGTAGATAAAAAGCAAAGCAAAAGAATAGCTGTGATTCTTAAAAAATTCATTTCGGAACTTTTTTGATAAATTAGAGGTGAGGAGCTAGATTAATGGTAAAGAATAGGCTCCTGCACGCGAATTTTACTGTTTCTTGGATGTTCTTGTTTAGAAATACAAAAAATATGCTAGAGCTAAAAAATGTATGAGCTAATCCTTGTTTAAGAGTCTAAGTTATAACATTTTAAAGCACAAGTAAACACTTAGAAATACATTGAGGGGTGATTTAGGGGTGATTTCTAAGGGTTTAAGAGGGTTTGAATATATTATTAGTGTATAACATATATGATTAAAATTATTATTAATAATAAAAAAACGTATAGTTGAAATTTTTATTCCTTAACCCAATGTTAATAAATATGAAAAACGCTGGACTTACCTTATTTGTGCTAATGTTCTGTTATACGGTAACATTTGCGCAAGTATCAGAAGAAGAACGATCAATGTCTCAAGGCATGTATAATGCCTTAGTGATAAATATTCCTAATGCCGACGATGGTGAAACAGAGAAGCTCTGGAAAAAATTTATGAAGTCTAAAAAGGCTAAAACCAAGAAAATAAAGCGCACTGCGGAATGGTTATCAGATAATGCTGAAATATCTGGATTAGGAGTGGGTGAAGTGGATGTCTATGCTACTTTTGAGAATAGTGGCGATGATGTTCGTATGGTTGCATGGTTTGATCTAGGAGAAGGCTATCTTTCAAGTATGGCTTATCCTAATGAGTACTCTGCTGGAGAAGAGATGTTGAATGAATTCGAATTAGTGGTGTACAAAGAAGGCGTTAAAGATGAGATCAAAGAAGAAGAGAATAACTTAAAAAAGTTAGAGTCAGAGCTCAAAAAAGCAAAGAAAGATAAGGATCGGTTTGAACGAGATATTGAGCAAGCTAAGGATAAAATCAAAAAGGCGGAAGCGAATATTGAAAGTAATCTGGTTGAACAAGAAGAGATCAACAACAGGATTGAGGAGCAGAAGAAGATGGTAGAAAAGACAAAGGAAAAGCTACATGCCCGAGATAATTAATAAAAGCTAAAGGATTTTAGACACCTTAAGATATAGTAAAGTTAAAACGTAAAGCCTCAAGTGATCGAGCTTGAGGCTTTGCATTTTTTTGCGTATATTTACGTGTGTTTAATTATTTTGGTGATATATTTCTACGCTTTTACGACTCTTCTAATTCCGAAGGAATTCTTTATCATAATACATTAAACAAAAATAAATGTGAATAATTCTTCACATTTGCTTTAAAGAATAGCCCTTATGATGAATTGGCCTAAGTCGAAAATGATTGACTAACTATAGATATTATTTAATGTTATTTGTTGAATGATTTCCTGCCTGAATACCTGAATAATTACGCTTGTTTAATAATTAATAATTATATTAATATGTATGAGCTTATAAAAATAAAGGCGTGGTAAAACATAGCGGGACTTATGCACAAGTTATCCACATTTGTTTGGTGGTTTATCCACATTTAATAATTTTTTGATCCGGTTATCGCATTATATTTTTTTCAATTTAAAGTCTAATTTTGTGATCCGGTTAATATGAGAAAAACTAAACGTCCTAAGTTGTAGATGATGAAAAGAGAAAAGATAGGTTTTAAGAAAATTCCGATTGCTTTCGGAATGATCTTGAACTAAAGTTTAACAACCTGTTTTTCTAAAGAAATGTGTGCAGCTTAAAATTAAATTAAGGAGGCTTTTTATCCAATCTCAGAAGTTTTTGAATAAATA
Source organism: Saprospiraceae bacterium (assembly GCA_020631105.1). Classification (GTDB taxonomy): domain Bacteria; phylum Bacteroidota; class Bacteroidia; order Chitinophagales; family Saprospiraceae; genus JAHDHW01. Next base: position 23,487 of record JAHDHW010000028.1, read on the forward strand.
TGTCAGAATCCAACTACCCGGTAAACCCCGTAGGGAGTTACCGAAAAAATAAGAAGGGAAACGATCTTTCCAATTATGTCTTTGGAAAAGTACAGCCGCAAGCTCTGCCGCTCGAGGAAGCTGTGCTTGGTGCTATTATGCTTGACAAAGATGCGTTACCCGTAATCATTGATATTCTTCAATCTGCAAGCTTCTATTCAGAAGCCCATAAGATGATTTATAAAGCCATGTTGAAGTTGTTTGAAAAAACACAGCCGGTTGATTTATTGACCGTTACAGAAGAGCTTAAGAAATCAGGGGAATTAGAAGCTATTGGTGGGCCTTACTATTTGGTTGAACTTACAAATAGAGTGGCATCAGCGGCTAACATTGAGTATCACGCCCGGATTATTGCTCAGAAGCATATTCAGCGAGAGCTGATTTCAGTTTCTACGAAAGTAATTCGGGATGCCTACGAAGATACGACTGACGTTTTTCAATTGCTGGATGATGCCGAGCAAGGGCTGTTTCAAATCACACAACAGAACTTAAGTCGGGGCTACGAGAGTATTGGTACAATTGCCGGACGGGCTTTGAAGTCTCTGGAAGAATTAGCAGATAAAGAAGAAGGACTCACAGGCGTTCCTACCGGGTTTACTGACCTGGATCGTCTAACCTCGGGTTGGCAGTCTTCCGATTTAATTATTATTGCAGCAAGACCTGGTATGGGTAAGACCGCATTTACACTGGCACTTGCCAAAAACGCTGCGCTCCAATTTAATAAGGGTGTTGCTTTTTTCTCTTTGGAGATGGCAAATGTACAATTGGTACAACGTCTGATCTCAATGGAAGCAGAGATACCTGGTAGTAAACTACGGAGTGGTAATCTTGAAGATTACGAATGGCAACAGCTGCATAGTGCGATTGAGAAATTGAGTGAAGTGCCAATCTTTATTGATGATACTCCCGGTATTAATATTTTTGAGTTGCGAGCGAAGTGTCGACGACTTAAGATGCAGCATGATATCCAAATGGTAATCATTGATTACTTGCAGTTAATGACCGGCGGCCCCGAAAGTAAGAACGGTAACCGGGAGCAAGAGATTAGTGCGATATCTCGAGCACTTAAAGGACTGGCAAAGGAACTTCATGTTCCGGTTATTGCACTATCTCAGTTGAGTCGTGCAGTGGAGACCAGAGGTGGATCGAAACGACCGCAATTGTCTGATCTTCGGGAGTCTGGTGCAATTGAGCAGGATGCGGATATTGTATCCTTTATTTATCGTCCGGAATACTATAATATTTTGGAAGATGAAGAAGGACAATCTCTAAAAGGTATTGGAGAGATTATCGTAGCCAAACACCGGAACGGTGCACTTAAAACGGTACGACTCAAGTTTACAGATCAGTTTGCTCGTTTCTCCGATCTTGATGATCCTAATTTTAATGAATTAACTGGAGGTATTGATGATGGATACCCTGATAATAAAACGAATATTATCACTCGATCATCAAAGATGAATGATGATGATATTCCGTTTTAATAACTAACCCAAGTTGCGATGAATGAGAGGTCGTAAGGAGGATTCTGCGCAACCCCGATAGCTATCGGGGTGGTTTTGCAGTCAATATGTGACGAATGTCCTCTCTATCAGATGAATCGCAACTTGAATTAACTAATCAATTAATAGTGCCCCGTTGATCAGCGTGAGATTTCGCTTTTGGCGAAATCGATTATCAGCGAATCATTATGAAACAACCTGAGCAAGATCAATCCAATCCTACTACGCGATTAAATAAATACATTGCACATTGCGGTATTTGCGCTCGTCGTAAAGCGGACGAATATATCCAACAGGGTCTGGTAAAGGTGAATGATGAGGTGATTGATACTCCTGGGTATCGGGTCAAAGAAGGAGATGTCGTCAAGTTTAAAGATGAGATCGTAGAACCTGTAGAAGAAAGAGTTTACTTATTGTTGAATAAACCTAAAAATACCATTACAACGGCCAGTGATGAAAAAGGCCGTCGCACAGTGATGGATATTATTGGTAAAACCGTAAAGGTCAGAATATATCCGGTAGGTCGGCTTGATCGGGATACAACCGGATTATTATTGTTGACCAATGATGGAGATTTGGCTAAGAAACTAGCTCATCCTAGCCATAAAGTCATCAAGTATTATCACGTTTTTCTGGATAAACCTGTAGCTCCGGAACATGTTGAGCAAATTAGGAATACCCTTACCTTAGAAGATGGCCCTGCGCCTGTTGTTAGCGTTGACTACATCACAGGAGCAGAAAAGAACGAAGTTGGGGTTGAAATTCATATCGGACGAAATAGAATTGTACGGAGGTTATTTGAGCACTTTGGTTATGTTGTCGAAAAACTTGACCGTACTTACTACGCTGGACTTACCAAAAAAAATCTCTCTCGTGGCCGTTTCCGACCACTTTCTGAAAAAGAGATTATCATGCTTAAACATTTTACTTAGGTAAACTTTCATTGGATATATTAAAACGTCTGAAAATGCGTTTTACTCCATGAAATCCAAAATTGGTAGTATTTTAGATAATACTATACCAATTAAGGACAATTACCGATTTCAAAATCTACCAAATAATGAAAAGTCGTTTTTTCCTCTTCGTGGCAATTTTTGCCTTTGGAACCCTGAATTTGAGTCTATCCGCTCAAAATAATCCATATACATTTACGATCCATATTGGTGCATTTATGGATGCAAACATCTCGGACTTCGAAGAAATTCGCCCGTTTGGCTACCTATATTCGAATAAGCAAAATAATCTGAATCGGATTTACATGGGGGACTATACGAGTGAGTCTGACGCGAAACCTATCTTAGCAAAGGTGAAAAAACAAGGGTATATTGATGCTTTTATTACTCGCCGGCGTCTTAGTGAAGGTGGTTTAGTGACCGTAATTCAATTAGGAACCGAACCTGTTGGGCGGTCGATCGATTGGAAAAAATATGCTAACGCAGGGCCTTTGCATGTGTATCAATCTGGAGATAATATTGCGATTGTTACGGGCCCAATTGCTGATCTTGATGAAGCTGAACAGCGGACGAATTATCTGAGGACTACCCGGCACGCGGGTGCTTTTATCAAAAATTTGAATAGTGTGTTTTTGCATCCGGTAACAGATTTTGAGACTGGAGGAAGTGTTACAATACCTACTAATTATGCACAAGTAGATATTCCAGAAAATCCTAAGGAAGAAGTAGTCATCGCAGAGATTCCTGCAAAGAAGAGTCCGATTCCGGATTTTATGGTACGCAAACAAGCTAAGGGGGCACAAGGAAAACCAGCTAACAGAGATATTCCTAAAACATACGAAAATGCAGGCCGCCTAAATCCTGCTCCATCAGAAAAGATGACGGCTAAAGGCGGAACTACAGCGACCAAATCAAATAATAGCTTACCAGATACTAAAATTACCCCTCCACCAGCGCTGAAGAAATCAGCTGCTCCAGGTTCTTATGCGATGCCTTCTATTCGAGGAAAAGTAAAACGGACCTCCGCCTTGAAGTTACAAGAGGTGTTAAAAGAAAAAGGAGTCTATAATAATGGATTAGATGGTTATTATGGAGCAGGTACAAAAAAGGCTTATGCTAAGGTTCTTGCCGAAGATCAGGAATTACAGAAGTATAAACTTCTGACGGACTTGTATAAAAGCGAAGAAACTAAGGTCACTGAACTAGAAAGAATCATCACTGCCATGGATCAGGATGTTGCCTTGGCGGTTGGCAGGTTAAAAGGATACAGAGGCCCGATTGCGGATATTTTTCAAGCTTATGGAATTTTTGAACTTGCAGGAGCTAATGCAGAAACCAATCGCTTGATGAATCAAGCAATAAAAGCAAGCTTTGGAAATAGAAAATTTAAGAACAAACGTCCTTTTGATTATTCAAAAACTTACGCTTACGCTAATTATGATCAGTTGATTCAGCATATTCGCTACGTCTATGGTGTGTCAGAAGAAAACATTCCGGTTCCATGCTGGTTATTTGCAAAGCATCCGGATGAAATGTCCAGAGCATTTGATTCGAGTAACCACATAAACTCTGAGGACTATGTAATTCAGGATTGCGGTAATATTACTGCCTGGGAAAGTATCCAACTCTTAGAAACCATCATGAAAGATATGACACCGGACTTGACCGCTGTTGATCAAAAGAATATTAACCGTGCCCAGTCAACAAGAGCACAGTTACTACTAAATCCTAAAGCCCAGTCTGTTTTGGAATACAAAGCAATTGACCTTTGGAATAATAAACTCTGGAAAGGGCTTGAGCAATGGGAGGATACTGATCCTCTTCATTCGCGGATCGCTACGCCACTCCGAATAACATACTTCCAGTCATGGGCATTATTGGAAGATCACTTCATGAATAAAGGACTAAAGCCTAAAGAAGCTCGAGGACTTGGTTTGGAAGTATTACAAACGATTGTTGATCCGTATCTGGCCAGATATTCAATGGAGTAAGAACAAAAGGAAACGATAAAATATAGCCCTTTGATAATATAGCTTTTATCAAAGGGCTATATTTTTTATTATTTGGCTTGAAAATTAAAAGTAAGTCTGGTCTCAATTGTCTGCTGTGGCGCCCCTTGTAAATCCATTACTACGATTATATTGAATCGTTGATTTTGAAAATAAGGTCGCGCATCAATTAAAGTTCCAAATACATCCAGATCCTCTCCTTGGTTTAATGGAATTTGATTTCTCCAAAAAACTTCCTTCCAGTTATCCTCGTCGTCAGTATATATTCTAATTGATACTTCTCGAATAAAATCATAGTCTCCCCCTCCAGAGAAAATAGTGGATAGGCGGGCTACCCCCGGGTTGATGGACGCTAAGTCGTCCGCCGTAACATTATTTGCACTCAGGTATGTTCCTATCGGTACATCCCGAATATAGAAATAATGACGCTCAAATGGATTGATTCCTGCAGGTATTGTAAACTCTGCCTGGTAAGCCATTTCAAACAAAACGGGCTCGTCATCCTTACAAGTCGTTAAAAGCACTATCGTCGAAAAAAACAGCATTAATTTTTTCATCAAAAGGTATTTCTATTTCTAACGCAGGAAAACAGATTAATTATTTAATTCTCCAAATTTATAACTATTTTTAATCCAATAGGTGTCTTGAGGATGATCTAATAGACACTTTACAGGCTTTCATTAAAAAAACTACAACTGGAAAACCAAGATGGGCGAACAAAAAGTATCCTTGCTGACGGATCAGGCACAAATGCATCGCTTTGTACGATCCCTGCTCAATGATGTGCAAGCTTTGCAATACATGATAAACGAAGACTGGTTCGAAAAAGGAATTACTCGTATCGGTGCTGAACAAGAAATGGCATTAGTAAATGCTAAAACTTTTAAGCCTTCGACGAATGCAATGGATGCCTTGGATACTATGAAATCTTACCCTTGGGTAGAAACGGAGCTAGCAAAGTTTAACTTGGAAACTAACATGACCCCGAGAGAGCTCAAAGGAAAGTGCTTTAGTCAGATGGAGCAAGAGAATCTCACAAATCTCAATAAGATTCGGGCAAAGCTTAAAAAGCTAGACACCAAATTGATCCTCACGGGGATACTTCCTACCCTGCGGAAGTCAGACTTGGAGCTACATAACCTTACCCCAAAAAAGCGTTATGCTGCCCTGATGAAAGCAATCAACCAACAATTGATTGGAGAATCCTTTGAGTTGCGATTGACTGGAATTGATGAGTTGTTAGTCCGTCATGATTCACCACTTATTGAAGCATGTAATACAAGCTTTCAGGTCCATCTTCAAGTAGAACCATCGGAGTTCGTTAAGATGTATAACATCTCTCAGACCATCACTGCCCCAATAATGGCGATTGCTGCGAACTCGCCTATCGTATTTGGCCGACGACTATGGCACGAGTCGCGCATTGCTCTCTTCCAACAAGCCCTTGACACCAGGACAACGCACGACCATATGCGTGAACGTTACCCTCGGGTTAGCTTTGGAAGTGACTGGCTTCGGGATTCTGTACTTAATATTCATCGCGAAGATATTGCACGGTTTCGGGTGCTGATTAGCGGAGATATTGAAGAACAATCTATTGACCTCATCCATGCTGGCAAAGTGCCTAAGCTTCGAGCCTTGCAAGTACACAATTCCACAGTATATCGCTGGAATCGCCCTTGCTACGGAATTAGTAAAAATGGTAAACCTCATTTACGAATTGAAAATCGAGTATTACCTGCAGGGCCGACAGTAATTGACGAGATTGCAAACGCAGCACTTTGGATTGGAGCAATGGTGGCATACGGCAAACGCTACAAGGATATTAGTAAGCATATCTCGTTTGATGATGTCAGAGACAATTTTGGTAAAGCTGCCCGGTTTGGAATAGATTCGAATTTTACCTGGTTTAAGGACCAAAAAATATCAGCATGCGAATTAGTTAAAAAAGAAATTTTGCCGGCAGCGCGTCGGGGACTTGCCAGTGTCGGAGTAGATAAAGCAGATATCAAACGCTACCTTGATATCATAGAAGAACGTGCGGACCAGCATATGAATGGTGCACGCTGGCAATTACGTGCCTACACCAAACTGATAAAAGAAACGAATAAAGACGAAGCTGCTTCGGTCTTAACTTCAACTATTATTCAAAATCAAGAACAGGAGATACCTGTACATAAATGGAAAATGCCAGAACTATCTGACCTTAAAGAATATCGCCCTTCCAAAATTACTGTCGAAGAGTTTATGACGACAGACCTGTTCACTGTACAAAAAGATGACATCATTGGGATGGTTGCCGAAATGATGGATTGGAGAAAAATTCGTTACACGCCGGTTGAAGATACCAAAGGTAAGTTGGTCGGTCTGGTCAGTATCCGAATTCTCTTAAGACACCTGATCAAACATCCAAAACTAAGTCAGGATTCTGTTCTTGTAAAAGATGTCATGATTGACAAACCACGAACAATCTCTCCTAAAGCGACAATCCTGGAAGCGATGGAAACGATGCGAAAGTATAAATTGGGATGTTTGCCAGTTGTCAAAGGAAAAGAGTTGATCGGACTGATCACAGAAATGGATTTCTTAAGAGTATCCGGAAGATTGATTGAAAGACTGGAAGAAGATTCATAGACTATTATCACAAATTCCTTAAGCTCTACCTATTGTAATGATAATTATTCGCTGGTTACTTACGTGGCCATTGATCCATATTGCTATCTACTAAACGGGATTTTTTAAAAAAAATATTACAAAGTCAAATCCGAATAAAAAGTAAGATCAAGACTGAATAGCCAAATATTGTATATTAATATACACGGAAAGGTAGCTTCGGATATGATTTTTGAAGGGGATTATGTGCTAGTTTTTCAGGGGCCGTAGTTCCGCGAACAAAAATATACACTCAAGCCTTTAATTAGTAAAACAAAAGGGTTTGTATTGCAACAAAAAACGCTGAATGCGTAATACGGGAAAGCAGCTTTTTAAAGATTTTGGAAAACTTTGTTTATCCAGTTTTAAAAATGCTATTTTTGTCGCGTCTGTTGTGAACAGGCTCATTTAAACAATTAAACCTTACCAATATGGCATTTGATATTGATATGATTAAGGCTCATTATGAGGCACTACCAAGTAAAATTGCAGCTATTAAGGCTGCTTTACAAAGACCATTAACCCTGTCTGAAAAAATTCTCTATAGCCACTTGCATGCAGAGTCTCCTTTGCAAAATTATTCCCGAGGGAAAGATTATGTTTTTTATTCTCCTGATAGAGTAGCTATGCAGGATGCTACAGCTCAAATGGCTTTGCTCCAATTTATGATGGCGGGTAAAAGTAAGGTTGCTGTACCATCTACGGTACATTGTGACCACCTTATCCAAGCCAAGATAGGCGCTGATGCGGATCTTCAACATGCGATTAATACCAGTAACGAAGTTTTTAATTTCTTGGAATCTGTTTCAGACAAATACGGCATTGGATTTTGGAAGCCAGGTGCAGGGATTATTCACCAGGTAGTACTTGAAAATTATGCATTTCCTGGAGGAATGATGATTGGTACGGATTCTCATACAGTTAATGCAGGAGGATTAGGAATGGTTGCTATTGGTGTAGGAGGTGCGGATGCTGTTGACGTAATGGCTGGTATGGCATGGGAGTTGAAAAATCCAAAACTTATTGGTGTAAAACTTACTGGAAAACTATCTGGATGGTCTGCGCCAAAAGATGTTATTCTAAGAGTAGCTGACATCCTGACTGTAAAAGGAGGAACAGGAGCTATCGTTGAATATTTTGGTGAAGGTGCTAAGAATCTTAGTTGTACAGGAAAAGGTACAATATGTAATATGGGGGCAGAGATAGGAGCAACTACTTCTACTTTTGGATATGATGAAAGTATGGATCGTTACCTTAGAGCGACAGATAGATCAGATATAGCCGATGCTGCTAATGCAGTAAATGAGCACCTTACTGCTGATCCTGAATGTTATGCTGATCCTGAAAAATATTTTGATCAAGTTATAGAGATTAATCTTTCTGAACTTCAGCCCAAAATAAATGGTCCTTTTACGCCGGATTTATCTACTAATGCAGGGCGTGACATGACGACAAAAGCGACTGAAAATGATTGGCCATTAGATGTAGAATGGGGACTTATCGGATCGTGTACTAACTCTAGTTATGAAGATCTGTCGCGAGCGGCATCAATTGCCAAACAAGCAGTTGATAAAGGACTGTCTACTAAAGCAGAGTTTGGAATTAATCCTGGTAGTGAGCAGGTACGATACACGGCTGCAAGAGATGGAATACTTCAAGTTTTTGAAGATCTAAATGCAAAAATATTTACTAATGCCTGTGGTCCTTGCATTGGTCAGTGGGCTAGGTATAACGATCCTATGAATGCCCCAAAGAATAGTATTATTCATTCCTTCAACAGAAACTTTTCAAAAAGAGCGGATGGTAATCCTAATACACATGCATTTGTAGCATCACCAGAATTAGTGGCAGCAATCGCAATAGCTGGACGATTAGACTTTAACCCAGCGACGGATACACTTACCAACGACAAAGGAGAAGAGGTAAAACTAGACGAGCCTACAGGATTTGAATTGCCACCAAATGGATTCGCTGTAGAAGATCGAGGATATAATGCTCCGGCAGAAGACGGAAGCAAGATAAACGTAAATGTTAATCCTGAAAGTAACAGACTTCAACTACTTACCCCGTTCAAACCAATCACTCAAGATAGTATGAATGGAATGAAGCTGTTGATAAAAGTAAAAGGGAAATGTACGACGGATCATATCTCAATGGCTGGGCCATGGCTTAAGTATAGAGGACATCTGGAAAATATATCTGATAACTGTTACACAGGTGCGATAAATTTCTTTAATGATGAAGCGAATAAGGTACTCAATCTTCAAACTGGTGAGTTTATGGCAGTTCCTGATTCAGCTAGAGCATATCAAGGTGCAGGAATTGCGACAGTAGTTTTTGGAGAAGAGAACTTAGGTGAAGGATCTTCAAGAGAACATGCTGCTATGGAACCAAGGTTCCTCGGAGTAAATGCGGTAATTGTAAAATCATTTGCACGTATTCATGAGACAAATTTGAAGAAACAGGGAATGCTTGCCTTGACCTTTGCGGACAAATCAGATTATGATAAAGTGAGACAAGATGATACCGTCTCTATTCCTGATTTTAGTGAAATGGCTCCGAATAAAACACTAACAGTGGTATTGGATCACGCAGATGGAACCTCTGATAGTTTTGAAGTAAACCACAGTTACAATCAGGCGCAGATCGATTGGGTTCGTGCCGGATCAGCACTAAATAAAATCAGACAAGACGCTGGAGTAGCATAATCTGCTGCATCTGTTTTGTATTACGAAAAAACCTGCTTAGCGCGCTAAGCAGGTTTTTTTGTTTACATTTTTTCGTAATGCAAACTTCATTTAGTACTTTTCGAAAGGAAATCGTTAAAATACTGTTACTACATACAAAATCTTCCGTCATACAGACGGACTTCGAAAAACCTGAAACAGAACTTATTTCTATTTTTTCACCAACTTAAAACAGAAACTATGTTAAAGGAGTTTAGAGATTTTATCATGACCGGCAATGTTGTAGAATTTGCCGTTGCAGTAATCATGGCTGGAGCCATTGGAGCTGTAGTTACAGGATTTGTATCTGATATCATTATGCCGGTTGTTGGCCAGGTAACAGGTGGCGTTAGCTTTAATGATATGCATTATGCATTAGATGGAGGTAGCTATGCTACGCTTGCAGCTGCTGAAGAAGCAGGAGCACCTGTTATTGCTTATGGTCGTTGGATTGATACAATTGTAAATTTGATTATTGTAGGTCTTGTGATGTTCTTCATTGTTCGATCATACAATAAAATGCGTAAGACTGAAGAGGAAGCACCTGCTGGGCCAACAGCAGAAGAGTTACTTGCTGAAATACGAGATGCTTTAAAGAAGTAGCATCTTAGATATAAAGATTATTTTAGAGACAGCTACTGCATTGCAGTAGCTGTTTTTTATTTTTATGGTCAAGGATATGGATATGGAAGAAAATTCAATCAAAGAAACGTTAAAGGAATTGCTGGATCGACTTGCTGTCGAAAGCTGGCAGTTGGAGTTGGTAGTATCGGGCTTTGCGATTTTTCTGGTTGGATCTAGTTTAGAGCCTATCAAGCTTTATGGGTCAAGGTTATTCGTAATAAGCGAAGGCGTTAATTCTGATTTTAATGCACTGCCTGTTATTGCATCTATTCTTTTTGCGAGTGCGTTTTTCGTTTTTATTAACCTCATACTTCATATCGTCTTCCGTGGAATGTGGATCAGTGCAATTGGACTTAGGTCTATCTCAGGAGAAATAGATTTTTCAGAATTAAAGTTTGCTCGACCCTTCGATACGTTTTTGCGAAAACGATTAAAATCCTTTGATGCTTTTATTAAGCGTCTGGATGATATATGTAGTGTCATATTCGCCTTTACTTTTCTGATTGTGTTTATGCTCGTTTCTATTGGCCTTTTTTTTCTCTATGTAGGAAGTGTCGTTTATGTTTTAAAACTTCTTGAAGCGAATACAGGTTTTGGAGATGCCTTAGGGATTGTTAGAGCTGTTGTCATAGTCACTTTTCTGATAAGTGGCTTTTTATATTTTTTAGATTTTATAACATTGGGCTTTTTAAAACGAAAGCGCTGGATTGCGGTTTGGTATTTTCCTATTTATCGACTGTTTAGTTTTGTTACTTTTTCCTGGTTGTATCGACCATTGTACTATAACCTAATTGATAATAAGTTTGGAAGGCGGATTGGATTGTTTCTTTTCCCGTATTTTATTTTAGTAGGAGGACTTGCTTCATTGAGTGCGAAGGTGAACCTGTTTATTCCCGAGGACAAGGATGGTTTGTTACTGATTGACCGTTATTTTGCAGACAAAAGAGATAAGGATTCGCGCATTGTGGATATGTCGATTCCATCTATGTATATTAAGAATGGTTACCTCGAATTATTCTTGCTGTACTATGCAAGTAATGATGATGAAAGTATTGCTGTGCTTTGCCCGGACCTGACACCTGATATGCCTTCAGGACTTGGTTCGGATCTTGAGTTTAATATAAATGGAGGAGACGAGGGCCCTAAGTACCATTCTCCTGCAGACTCTATTTTAAACTGTCTTTCCAGTAATTTTGAAATAAAAATCAATGATAGTATTTATCAAGAATTAGATTTTTACTTTTATGAAGACCCTGTCTTTGAGCAGGAGGGTATTAAGACAGTGATAGATGTCAATCACTTAAAAAGAGGGAAGCATCAGCTCCGCGTAAAACGATATGAAGTCGTCAAAAAAGACAGCGTCGCTTTAGAGCCTTTTGCTTCTACCCCTTTTTGGAAACAATAGCTTCCTTATTCTTTTTTAGCTTCATCCCTTAGTGCACGTCTCAGGATTTTACCTACATTAGTTTTAGGTAACTCATCTCTGAATTCTACGGCCTTGGGAACTTTGTAGCCGGTTAGATTCTTTCTACAATGTTCTATGATTTCATCTTCTGATAGAGATTTATCTTTTTTAACAACAAAGATTTTAACGACCTCTCCGGAAGATGGATGTGGAATACCAACAGCACAAACTTCTAAAACCTTTTCATGCATTGAAACGACATCCTCTATCTCGTTAGGGTAAACATTAAAGCCAGAAACCAAAATCATATCCTTTTTACGGTCAACAATCTGGAAGTAACCATCTTCTGACATCTTTCCAATATCACCCGTACATAACCACCCGTCATTAGTGATGACTTTAGCCGTTTCTGCAGGTTTGTTATAGTATCCTTTCATTACCTGAGGCCCTTTAATTTGAATCTCTCCTACTTCCCCTACCGCAATTGGATTTCTATTATCATCTACTATCCGCATATCAGTTGACGGGACAGGAACACCAATTGTTCCTATTCTGCCAGTCCCGTCTAATGGATTGAAACTTGCAACCGGAGAAGATTCCGTCATTCCATATCCTTCTGAAAGGACACAGCCAGTAACCTGTTGCCACTTTTCAGCAACCGCTCTCTGTACAGCCATTCCTCCGCCGGCAGTTACTTTAAGTTGAAATTGTAAAGAGCGAAATTGCTCATTATTAATCAGCGCATTAAATAAGGTGTTCACTCCGGTCATTAAACCAATCGGGTATTTTTTGAAAGCATCCACAACAGTACTTAGATCGCGTGGATTAACAATGAGAACAGTTTGAGCGCCAATACTCATTAAGGCCAGGCAGTTTACCGAAAAGGCAAAAATGTGATACATGGGTAGCGGCGAAAGAACAACCTCCTTTCCATCGTCTAAGAATGGAAGCATTACCGCCCTAGTCTGCGCCATATTTGCAACCAGATTGCGATTCGTAAGCATAGCTCCTTTTGCAACTCCAGTAGTTCCGCCAGTGTACTGTAATAAGATTACATCTTCCGGGGCGCTTTTATAATCAGGAAGCGTAAATTTCTTTCCCTGCTTGATTGCTTCACTAAAGGTAACCGTGTTAGGGATGTTGAATTTTGGTACCATCCGTTTAACACTCCGCACCACGAAATTGGTAATCGTACCTTTTACGGTTCCAAGTAACTCACCAATGCTGGTTACAAGCACTGTTTTAATCTGGGTGTCTCCGAGAATCTCTTCTAACTTCGATGCAAAGTTTTCAGCAATTACAATTGCTTTTGCGCCGGAATCAGTAAACTGATGCCGCATCTCTCGCGGAGTATAGAGTGGGTTGGTATTGACAACTACCAAGCCAGCACGCAAAGCTCCAAATAAAGCGATTGGGTATTGAAGTAAGTTCGGCATCATCAAAGCAATCTTATCTCCTTTTTCTAATCCTCGGGATAATAAGTATGCGCCAAACTGCTTAGATTGTTTGTCAAGCTGATCAAATGTCAGGTCTTTACCCATACAGGTAAATGCAACCTGTTTTCGATATTTCTCAAAAGTTTCTTCGAAAAGTTCTATCAGGCAGGAATACTGATCAGGATTAATATTGGCAGGAACTCCATTCGGGTAATTCTTTAGCCAGGGTCTATTTTCGCTCATTTCAATACTTGTTTAGGATTCTTTTTCAATAGCACTAAAAATACAAATTTTTTGTAGATACAAAAGATGCTACCTTTTCGACAGTTTAAGATTTTCGCAAGTGCTCCTATCGAAGATCATCAGCGGATTTCGATGATTTAATCATCGAATACCAAAGAATAAATAAAAGATTGGCCTTAGAATAGGTCTTAGCCCTCTCTATGGTGCTTTTCCCAAAGCTAAAGATTTTGATTTTGATAAATAAACATGTACCTTTGCGCGGCTAAAAATAATTCTTAACCTCGTCTATAGATTTTTGGTTTTAATTAGCACCGGTCCAATGGGAACGGAAAACCTCAAAACATAGACTACAAATCTGGATCCTATATTATGGCAGACGAAAAGGATCTTAAAGACCAGGAAAAACCACAAACTCCTGGTAAAGAATCAGAGGATACCTCTGTAGATGTAGTGGCAGTTGAAGAGTTAGTAGGAGATACTAACGCCGCATACGCCGGAACTGCACACGACGATTTCGATTGGGAACAAAAAGGTAAAAACAACCTTCCTTACACTCCGGACGAAATCAAAGATTACCTTGCACAATACGAAGAAACTCTTAACGCGATCATCGAAAGTGAAATCGTAAAAGGAGAGGTTTCTGCAATCAATGACGGAGATGTCGTATTAGACATCGGATTCAAATCTGATGGTTTGATCTCTCTTTCTGAATTCCGTGACCTACCTGATCTTAAAGTAGGGGACTCTGTAGAAGTATACGTAGAGCAGCAAGAAGACGAACGAGGACAATTAGTACTTTCTCGTCGTAAAGCAAAATTATTACGTGCTTGGGAAAGCATCGTTGATTCTTATACAAATGGTTCTGTTATTAAAGGTACCGTTGTAAGTAAGACTAAAGGTGGTTTGATTGTAGACTGTGGTGGATTGGAAACTTTCCTTCCTGGTTCGCAAATTGATATCAAACCAATCATTGATTATGATGCATACGTTGGTAAAACAATGGAATTCAAAGTAGTCAAAATCAACGAGCAGATCAAGAACGCTGTAATCTCACACAAAGCATTGATTGAAAGCGATCTTGCAGAACAGCGAGAAGCGATCATCGGCAAATTGGAGAAAGGTCAAGTACTTGAAGGATTGGTTAAAAATATTACCGACTTCGGTGCATTCCTTGATCTTGGAGGTGTTGATGGTCTATTATATATTACTGATATTTCCTGGGGACGTATCAATCACCCATCAGAGGTGCTTGCATTGAACCAAAAAATCACAGTTGTAGTATTAGACTTTGACGAAAACAAGAAACGAATTTCTCTTGGTCTCAAGCAGTTACAACCACATCCGTGGGAAGTACTCGACGGCGAGATCAAAGAAGGTTCAATCGTCAAAGGAAAGATTGTCAATATCGAGGACTATGGTGCTTTCTTAGAAATTCAGCCTGGCATCGAAGGTTTGATCCACGTTTCGGAAGTTACCTGGAGCAACCAGCCAATCAACGCGCGTGAATACTTTAAGCTTGGACAAGAGTACGATGCTAAAGTAGTTACTGTTGATCGTGAAGATCGTAAGATGTCACTTAGTATCAAGCAGATGTCTAAGGACCCTTGGGATGATATCCAAGCTCGTTTCCCTGTGGAAAGCCGCGTATCCGGAGAAGTTAAGAATCTAACTCCTTATGGTGTATTCGTAGAGCTTGAAGAAGGTATCGGTGGTATGGTACATATCTCTGATTTATCTTGGACTAAGCGTTACTCTCACCCTTCTGAGTATACTAAAGTAGGGAACACGATTGACGTAGTTGTGCTGGATATCGACAAAGACAGCCGTAAACTTTCTCTAGGTCACAAACAGATCGAAGAAAACCCATGGGATACTTTCGAAAATGTATTCCCTGTTGGTTCTTACCACGAAGCTACTGTAGTACGTCGTGATGATCGTGGTGTGATCGTTCAGTTGCCTTATGGATTGGAGGCTTTTGCACCAATCAAGCACATGAAGAAAGAAGATGGTAAGTTAGCAAACGTTGAAGAGCAACTAACTGTAAAAGTTATTGAGTTCAACCGTGATGATAAACGTATCCTTGTTTCTCACTTACGCTACTTAGATGATATCCGTCGTGAGGCAGATGATTCTGTTAAGCGTGAGAAACAAACTCAGCGTAACGAAACACGTAAAGCAGTTAAATCTGCACAGTCAAAAGTTGAAAAAACTACTTTAGGTGATCTTTCTGTATTCTCTCAGTTGAAAGAGCAGCTACAAGAGAATGCTGCGGCAGCTCCTGCTCCAGAACCAGTAGAGGAGAAAAAAGAAGAAGCACCTGTAGCTGAGGCGCCAGCTGTGGAAGAAGCAGCTCCTGCTGCTGAAGAAACAACTGCTGCTGACGACTTGAAGAAGATTGAAGGTATCGGACCTAAGATTGAATCTATCCTTCACGAAGGTGGAATCAAAACTTATGACCAGTTAGCAAATGCTACAGCAGATGCTGTAAAAGAATTATTAAGCGCAGCTGGTAACCGTTACAAAATGCACGATCCAACAACCTGGCCTGAGCAGTCTAAGATGGCTGCAGCTGGAGAGTGGGATAAGCTAAAAGAATGGCAAGACGCTCTTCAAGGCGGTAAAGAATAATAATCACATTATTCGATTATAAAATATTAATCCTCAGTCAACCTGTGAGTTGGCTGGGGATTTTTCTTTTTATTCGCTGATCTAACTCCGACACGTCGGATAATCTCAGAACGCTTCGCTAAGCGCTGGTTCGTAATTGAGCATCTTCTTTTCTACTTTTGTAATTCTTTCTAAGTTTTTAAAATCGAAATTTTATGAAAAACCTAAGCTTTATATTAATTCTTCTTTTCTGTATTGCTTGTAATTCAAACACAGCAACTGATTCTTCTACTGCTGCCTCAACAGCTGCTATCGATACGAATATTCAAACGGATGGTGTAGTAGATGTAGCAGGCTTTGCTAAATTACTAGAGGCGGAGCATCTCCTAGTTGATGTACGGACTCCCGAGGAGTTTGCGGAAGGTTATATCGCTGCTGCAACGAACATTAATTTTTATGACGATGACTTTGCAGATCGAGCTACAAAACTTGATAAGAGTAAGCCTGTGCTTGTGTATTGTAAAAAAGGTGGACGGAGTGCAAAAGCTTATAAAATCCTGAAAGGAGCAGGCTTTGAAAAAGTATATGATTTGGATGGAGGATTTACGGCTTGGAAGAGTGCAGGTCAGCCGGTTTCTAAATAAAAATATGGAGGATATTTTTCTTATAAAAAAGGGGAGCATCGGATAAGTGAGTATTAGTTTTTTCCATAATGTTTTAGTAGTTGATTTATAGGTTGCTAACAAAAATAAGTTTGGTGAAACCCTACTAATGAATACTACGTTTAAAATAAAACAGCTTTTTTTTCAAAAAAAACAGAATAAAGCTTGCGTGAAGGAAACAAATAACTTACCTTTGCACTCGCCTTTGAAGAGAGGCATTATTTTGACATTATATCAAAAGAAAATAACGGGAAAAATTTGAAAAAAACCAGCAATGGTTTTTCGAAGATTTTAACCCGATAAAAAGTTCATTGACACTGTTGGAAAGCAAGAATAGAATATACTGTGAAGTATAT
>JAHDHW010000029.1 GCA_020631105.1 Saprospiraceae bacterium
TTAAGCAGTCTGTAAAATTAATTCTTCCTTTTTACGAAGATCAAGCGGTACATAATCAGAGATATCTACTGTTTTTCGGTATTCTCTGAGAATGGCTTGTGCATAACGGAAAGCAATATTTTTCCAGGTATATTGCTGATCAGCAATAGCTTTTAAGTTACTAGCTACTGCTTTCAAAGGATACTTTTCAATATTTGAGATGATCTTTAATAAATCCTCAGCATCATTAAAATAGATTGCTTGATTATTGGTTGTAACTCGATTAAAGAGTACATCAAAAGAAATAGTTGGTATACCTAAGTACATTGCTTCAACAAGAGATGGATTAGTACCTCCCGCTGAATGTCCATGTACGTAGAAATAAGCATTTGATCGAAGTACATCCAATTGTTTGGTATCATAAATTGGATCTAACAAATGCAGATTATTAAAGCGACTATAAAAGCTTCGTAATGTTTTTCCGTAGGCATTAGCGTCCCAGTTTCCAACCAAGACTAAATCCATGTCAGGTTTTTTGGCGAATGCCTCCAATACCATATGGATATTATTCTCCGGTTCGATACGAGCCACTTTAAAAGCATATTGCTTATCAATAAAACTATATTGTTTACGATGAATAGCCTTGATTTCTTCTGGCGAGGTGTGATCAGCGCCATATTCGATCAGCGTAGTATCTTTATTATATTGAATTTTGACATACTCCTTAAGGATGCGATTATCAGTGATAATGGTATCTGCGTATTTGCAAGCAATCTTCTCGCTATATTTCAAAAAGGCTTTAGTAAACCAATTCCATTTTGGACGACGCCATTCTAAACCATCGATATTGACAATGATTTTTTTATCGGTAAACCATTTGAAGAAAGGAAAAAAGATACCGGCAGAAACGCCTAGGACCAAGAGATAATTACAATTACGAACGGCATGTATCATGGATAACAAATCATAGAAGATACTTTGAAAACCGTTTGCCTTTAAAGGCATGTACTTCACTTTAGCACCTTTCCATTCTTCTACTCTTTCTTCTTCAGTGTAAGCTTTTTTACTTGCATATACTGTGAAGTCAACGTATTTAGATAGGTTAAGTATTAGGTGATGAACTAGAGTTTCGAATCCCCCGTATTTTGCAGGTACCCCTACTGTACCAATTACGCCTATTTTTGCAGGTTCTCTCAATTGCGTGTGCAGTTTTTTAATGTCGAAAGAGTTCATTTGTTATGGGTTTACATGAACGAGGGGACGTTAAAAAATTGTCTCGATGAGGGAGCTAAATGAGACTTAAGAAATTAATTGGGGGAAAAATAAATAGTTATTGTGTTACGCCTATAAGGACAAAAGAGATGCCAAAAGAAAGAAAAGACTAGCTAGTCAAAGGATATTTATTTATCTAATGGATAATAGCCTGAGAATGCGTATTATCTTTGATTTCATTAGATAAGGCCAATATACTGTAAACGGAGGTCACCATATTTTTGCAAGAAAATTCTTTAGAAGAAGAAAGGGCATTTGATGACATTTTTCCGTAAAGATTTTTGTCTAAAGATAGTTTTGCAATATGACTCACAATACTTTCAATATCGCGTTGATCCAGTTGATAACCATTCAGACCATGCTTAATGATCTCAGCAGGTCCACCTACTTGTGGTACAATGCATGGAAGTCCATAGGCCATCCCTTCAAGCAAGGTCATTCCAAAAGTTTCTATCCATTGTTGGGGGTGTGAAAGATTCAAAATTAAATGGGCAGACTCGTAAAACGGGTGTACATTCGACTGACTTGGATACATTGTAAGATTTGACGGGATACTTTCTCCTTCGAAGTATTGACCAATAGCACTTTGGGAAGCATTAATGACCAAATTAAACTGAACCCCCGGGAGCATGCCTGCTATCTTTACGAATTCATTGACGCCTTTGTATGCCTTTAGAGAACAAAGCATGAGAACTTCAAAATTCGACGATTTAGGCTTTTTAAGCCTTAAATGAGCATTTGCCTTAGCAATAAAATCCTTGCTCAATGCATTATAAACCGTATGACTTGGAACGCCAGGTAAGACCTCCTCAGAACAAAGGTATTTAGAAACATAGATACTTTGAGTCGCACATTTTTGGGCAACCCACCGTAGCCATCGCTTCAAAACCATTGGTTTTACAGAAGTCTCATGGATATGATAAATAACTTCAATGCCGGACAACTTTCCGGCAATTGCAGCTCCAAATGGCAATAAGGTATTTATGTATAGGGTATCAATTGATTTTCGATCTTTCCATACTTTAAAGCACATCAAACACTGTGTCCAGAAGAAAACTAACAATCGAAGGAACTTATTTTCTACAAAACGATAGGGAAAAAGGGCCTCCTCTACCCCTTCAATATCAGTTAGAAAACCAGTACTTCCCTTAGAAGTCATTAAACGGCATTGATAACCTCGATCTCGTAAACCACCAATTACGGTCGACAAAACCAATGGACTCCCACTAAAATCATTAAATAGATGTATAAATGTTATCCGTTTCAATTGCTTCAATTTTTGTATTTACTCTACGATCCATAATGGATTCGTAGACCTGCTTAAACATTTGTCCTTTTCTCGACCAGGTAAATTTCTGTTTGTATTCTCGTACTGCGCCTCTGGATAATTTTGACAATCGATTACGATCTAAGAACAGCTTATTTAATTCCTCTGAATATTCCTGAATAACAGTTTCGTAAGCTCCATAAGGGACTCTTACCCCACAATGATCATTCACAAATTCTCCGGGGCCACAATTATCAAAACATAGGACCGGCAAAGCATGAGACATTGCTTCTGCGACTACCATGCCAGCGCCCTCATGAGAAGGAAAAAAGAATAAATCTGCGCTTTGATAAACAAAAGTGAGTTGATCACGCTCTATCCAGGGAATTATCTTCACAGCATCCTCGATTTCATACTTTTTGATCAGTTGACGCATCAAAGCTTCGGCTGGGCCTTTACCAACCAGGGTAAGATTTACCGTTTTCCGTTTCTCTTCATCTAATGAGTTATAAAATCTGGCAAAAGCATGGATGGTTACATCAAAGCCTTTCAAAGCGACAAAACGACCAATTGACAATATTGAAAAACGATCAGAAATTATTTTTTCTTGCACCTCCACTGGCTCAGTGGATACCGATGGTAAAATAGAAACCTTATCATCCTCTAAAGAGAGTACCTTTTGGACCTCAGAGTTCATCGCAAAAACATGCGAAGCTTTATTTGCGGTCTTTCTTAAAAAAGGATCCAAGTTCCAGAACATCAGTTTAGCTGTCCAACGCAACCTTTCCCTCAGAAGCGCTTTCCAACCGTAGGGCTTCAAGAAATCACCAGGAATAAAAGGATGATGGCCTACTGGGCCCCATACCAAAGGTTTATTAAGACGCCATAAAAATGAAGGCGTCCAATCATTATGAAAATTAAGATTATGAACAATATCAAAATCCCATTTTTGTCGCTTAATCCAGCTCGTCACCGCAAACTGCCACATATAAAAATATAGCAAAGCTCCACGTCCGCCTTTCTTCCAGAACCGAGTGTAATACGGTGTATCAAAGTAAGCAAATTGGATATTTTTTGCATGTGCAATCGGATGCTCTTGCAGGTATTTATCGATAGCCGGCTGATTATTCTCGCGGGTAATCGCAATAACTTTATGGAAGCGAGCTATTTCCAAAATCATATTCCACCCCATTCCGTCTTCAGAACCTTTATAGGGATTGACAGCATATGCGGTCACTAAAACAGTAGTATTGCTATGCATGAATTAGTAGATTTTCATTTTTGTGAATGGGTCGTAAAACTTTTGCCGGCACACCGCCGATTATACTGTTAGCAGGCATACTTTTAGTAACCACAGCTCCTGCTGCAATTACACAGTTATCTCCAATACTTACACCATCAAGGACGGTTACTTTGGCACCAATCCAACAGTTATTCCCGATTTTAATACCTTTCCTGCTTGTACCCTGGTGTCGGATTAATTGATCTTTTCCATCAAAATTATGATTCTCGGGATGACAGCTTAAATACTGACCAATGATACAATCAGAGCCAATTTCCAGCCCTCCGGCACCGCCTAAATAGGCAAACTCACCAAGTCCTACATTATCTCCGATTCGAATATAGGCACCAATATTATTAAAGGATGTTGAAATTATTATTCTGCTAAAGGCTCCAATTTTTACATTATTACCAAGGGTAATGGGGCCTTTGCCAAGTGCTCCCAGGTAAACATGATCTTCTAGTTGGACAAACTTTCCAAAGTGGATATTGGCAAGATTAAAAAACTGAACGCCTCTACCTAGAAAAAGCCATTGCGGCATTTTACCATATAACAAAACCCTAAAGGATCGAAGGACCTGCAGCATTTTCTGAAAACTCATACTAAACAAGACCCCTGATGTAACTGCCTTATCCAGGGTAAATGCTGGTGTTGATTTGTTTTCATTCGCTGACTCCTCACGAACAGGATTGAGCCTCCGTTGGTGCTTACTCCTCTGTTCCGAATGAGTGCGTTGTGCATGCTTTCTTTTCAATATCTGCGTTACTATCGTCCGAATCATATTAGTTCTAGGTATTGATCAATGATTGTTTTTAATGTTTTGTCTTTTTCGATGTTCTCTACTGCTAAGTATTCCTGATCATTGTGCTTTTCAGAGAGATTGGCAAAGAGAGTTTTGTAGTCTTTCGTCAGGCTCACGATACTTTCTGAAGGCAACTCCTGTTTTCGCTTTCTGATTGTTTCAGGATCCGCGTACAGAAATAAATTCAAGGGCGGATGATATACAAAGCGATAAAGGAATGTTGTCATCCAGGCAGGGAGATCAATATTTGATCGACGACCATCGATAATAAAATCAAAATAATAGCGATCGTAGAGCACCGCATAACCACGCCAATGGTATTTTACTTTGATATAAAATTGTCCAAACAGATAATCCGCATAGTAGTACGCAAATCGTAAGATTGAACTTATTTTACTATTATTTTTACCTTGTCTCGGCAAGGTCTCTGCAGCTTTTTGTTCTGCCGCTGCCTTTCCATGCTTATATGCGCTCAAGATTGGCAATATGGACGGGCGATGACGAATCACTACCACACTACGTCGATATTTATCCTCGAGAATATTTCGAATTTCACTGATGATGGTACTTTTCCCTGCTCCATCTACTCCACTAAAAGTGATTGTAAATCCATTGCTACTGCGGATTTGTTTGAAAACATCTGCACAGTAGAGTATTCTTTTCTTCAATCGATTAAAACCTTTATTTCTGGGTTGATTCTCCAGATAGGATTTCACTTTTTCTAAGTTTCTCAGATCATACTGCTCTAATTGTTCTAATCGCTCTCCTACCAAATCATATTTCTTCATTAGGTAGGTCTGTAATTTAGCGGATTCCTCCGGCCCTAATTCCTGAATGTACTTGACATATTTTGAAGGAACACCTCCAAAATTTAAAATCTGAAAAAGGAATACATGCTCTAATAAATGATGATTTGAGCAAACCAGGATACCTTCTTCGTTTCTGTATGCGTATTCCATTACTTCTCTGGTATCCAGGTATTCGAGTGATTTCCGGTAAAATCCGAACAGCAAATCTATTTGGAGGAAGCTATGATCCTGGAAAAAGATAAAGAGCTGTTTCATACTTGCTTTAGCAGCAATCTTCACTTTTAAAACTGATGGGTGGGATTCCACTTCTTTGAAGATAGTTGGATAGTCCTTAGCGTCGATTAGGATATCCAAATCAGTATGATAATCTAGTTCAAGTAAACTAGATTCGGTAAACTTTAGAAGTACATAATTGTCCTGCAATAATGCACCAAAAAGATATAGTATAAATTCTTGCCTCTGTGTCATAGGTATTTTTTGACCGTTATCTTAATAAGAAACTGGCTGGTTGGTTTAACGTGAAGCGAAGTGAGGTACCCTTTACTTATCAATTGATGAAAGGATATAGTACTTGGAACTGCATAAAAAATGCCAGTAATTACAGAAGTGATCTCAGGGAAGCACCTGGGAAATAAAAACAAGGTATAATTAAGCCTCAGAAAGTTGATTTTGGGCTTCTTCCCGTATTAATTCCCCACTTGCAGTTTGGTTGCTAAATTTCTTTTCTGCCTTTATAGTGAAGAACAAAAAGACAAAATGATAGAACATTATGGCGTAGTTATTATGCCCGAATATGCCAAATTCTGTGATAGAATTGATCAGTAGAGTGACAATCATAAACACCCCCATCAGTCGATGAATGGCATTCTTACTTATAGCTATGGCTATCCAGGTCCATAGCACTTGTAATCCACAGATAAAAATACCGAGCAACCCAAGATTGGTAATCACCTCTACATAGGTGTTATGACACATTGACGCAGCATAGGAATGTGTACTTTGGTATTTGTTGTACCAGGTATTCTCTGCAATACTCATAAATCCACGACCAAAGAGTGGATACTCCGGAAACCCTTCATTTACCAGATCTTCCCAAAATTCTTTTCGACCAGTAAAACTCGCTACCTCTTCAAAATCTCCATCCTTCAAAACAATGGTTTGAATAAGGATCGGTACTACCAAAACAGAGACTACAATTGCACCTACTTTAATCAGGTAACTATCAGTAAGTAATAAATAAATACCAGAAATAAAGAAAAAGCAAAATAAGGACCCTCTGGACTGCGTCATCAGTAGCATTGTCAGGATAAAACAGATATTGATCGACTGAAAGACTTTATTTCGGTTGTTCAATATTTCAATGTAAGCCGCTCCGACTCCGATATTCGCCAATAAGCCTAATTCGTTAGGATTGATGATCAGTCCTCCCAGGCGGGCTACCGAGCCCCCGTGAGTAGTTCTGAAATAAAAATCCGGGTCAAAGATAGCTCCCAGGATAAACCAAATTGCATGAAAAAAGATAGCTCTACTCAATAAAGCCGCAATGATTGGAATCTTCCGATTATAAGCGCCATCATAATAGATCAGTACCCGATAAAAAATAAGGCTAAAAACAAAAGTCTCGAAGGTCATCGAAATTTGTAGCAAGGAAAAGGGAGGATTAGTCGACCAGGCAATGGAGCAAAATCCAGCGAATAAATAAAGGCAATATAGTGCCATTGGAATACTCATCATATATACCAAATGTATATTCTTCCATTTACTCTTTAATTGCATGAGCATATACCAGGCTAAGCCGGTAGCAACAAATCTCCCACCTATCTTTATGGCACGTGTAAGTCCAATATTCTCTGGAAACAGCGCATAATACAGAGCAATCCGTACAAACATAAAGATGACGAGCCCGATAAATATCTTACGAGGAATCTTATTTATTTTAGCTTCTGCTTCCAAGTCAAAATACGTTTAAGCTATTTCCATTTCTTCTTTTTGTCCTTTGTAACAAGCTTTATAATATTCTTGATAAAGTTCTCTACAAATGACTTTCCAATCGAATAAGTCTGTGATCATTTTCCGTCCTTGCTTGCCCATAGACTCCAATTCACCAGCCTGATAAAGGCGATCAAATTCTAACATTACCTTTCCTATTTCTTCAGGGGTATTAGGATCAACTAACAGGCCTGCACTAAACCGTTCAATAAAGTCCCAGACATTCGTTGCTCTCGAAATCATTACCGGAAGCCCGATTGCTGCGGCTTCTAAAACCGCTGCTGGAAAACCTTCGTTACGCGAGGTATGTACAAATACATCAAACTTTGAGAGGAATTTGAATTTCTCATCGCCAAACTGAGCACCATAGAGCTTTATGTGATCATAAACATTTAGCTTCTTTGCAATGCTCTTAAAAGCTGGCATTTCTGCTCCGTCTCCGATAAAATGAACCTCACCTCGCCCGCCATTTTTACGATAATGTTGAAAGCCTTCTAATAAAAGGTCCAGCCCTTTATGATCCAGTTTTATTCTTCCGCAAAAGCCAAAGATTATTCTACCTTCAGGTTTGCTGATGTTTCTTTTTTCTATTAGCGGTTGCCCGTTTGGGACTAATATCCTTCTAGCAGGTTGAGCCAATTCGATTGAACTATCATAAACGGATTTGCCTGTTGCTACTAGGCATGCAGCGTCTTTGATCAGTTTGCCTTCAAAGAGTTTTAGGTATAGACGCTTTTTCCAATAGCCGTTTTTCATAGCAGCAGGAGCTAAAGCGCCATGGGGGGTATAGACATAAGCAATACTTTTTTTGACTAATAGTCTGCTTACGTGATAATACTCGGGAATAAAACTTCCGTGCATATGAAAAGTCGTCTCTCTATCCAATAGTGCAATTGCTTTTTTTAAGCCTGCGTGAATAGAAAGCTTATTGGATATACTTTGGAACAAAACGGTCTTAAAATCACGAGCAGGATAATTATGAGTAGGATCACCCGTAATGCCCCACAATTCAACGTCGTAGCCCAGCGAGTGCTGAGTAGTCACCATTTCGAATACTAACTTGTTGACGCCATTCATCCGGTCCGGATTAGCTTTGCCGAGTATCAAGTGAATGATTTTCATATTCTCTTTTAATTTTCCAAAGTGAAAAAATATAGACCGATTGACTAAGTGCCTGTGTAATAAACAGCCCTCCAAGAAGGCCATAGATGCCCCAGGTATGTATCATAAAGCTTGCAGTGACCAAACTAAAAATTGCGCTAGTTACATAGGCCCAAAAGATCGGCTTGGTAATCTCCAATGTTCGTAAGGCAAATCGTAATGGATAACCGATATAAACAATGAGATAGATTATACAGAAGCCAATTAAGATATAAGCATAAGGAGCGTAGCTTGCTCCGTACAAAAATTCGAGTATATGTGGTGCGAGAAATGCAATAAAGATTAAAATCGCAAGTACCGCCCACCCGATTTGCAAACTAACTTTTCTAAGGAAATGAAAGAGTGCTTTCTCTCCGCCCCGCTTAAAAGCCTGTGCAGCTTTTACTGGTACTACATTCTCCATGGCTAGGAAAATAACGTGCGTCAAGCCAATAACATTCTGGGCTATTCTTACCGCACCTACCGCAGCAGCTCCCAGGATTCCTCCTGCAGCAATAATGAAAAAGTTTCCACTTAGCCATTGTAATGCAACAGTACCTATCAACCATTTCGAAAAATTATAGTGCTTCGCAATTGCCCAATTCAGTAAATTAGAACGAAAGGTTGGCCTCACATTTTGGGTAAAACCAATAACACAGGTTATCAGATATACCGCTGCAATCACCATCAATGTATTGGCAATGGATAAGCTTCCGGCCCTGTATAAGAAATAAATTCCTCCCAGTTGACCAATTGCTAAAATACTATCCGTTACCAAGGGCATAAAAAGGTCATCTTTCAGGAAATAATATTTCCGGTAATAATCGTATAAGATGATAAATCCTAGCACCAGAGACAAACCCAGAATGGTTGAGAAATCAAGGCTTATAAAAATTTTAAATTGAGAAACCAGTGTCATAATAATGATGCATATCATGGTAGACAACAGACTTAAGGACAATTGCAAACCATGTACTGCCGCAGTATACTTCTTGGCTTTTCTTTCATTCATTTTGGGTTCGATAGCCACCAATGGTTTTGTTATCATCGCTTGAGCAATACTTAAACCAAACAGAACCACCATCCACATCAATGCAAATCGACCATACTCCTCAATCCCCAGCAGTCGGGTCAGAATGATCCCGATAGTAAAATTAGTCCCACTTACTAATGCCTGATCAGCAAGCACTAATCCACTATTCTGAACTTTATCAATGACTTGTTTTAATAGCCCCATGTTAATTGCTGTCGTTTAATACCAGATAAATATTATCAAGGTTATAGGCCTCAACAAATTGCTGGCATTTATTAATGTGACGAACTCTGGAAACACCTCTCCTGAATATGAAGAAGTTAAAATCACTAATCATCATAGTAGCAGCCGCATCAATTTTTTTAGAGATGCAATCTGTATCGATGAGTACAACATCATAGTTTCGTTTTATACCTTGCAAAAAGTTTTTGGTATTGGGAGAAAACAACTGGGTTGAAGTCAAAGCCTGGTCTTCACCTGCAAGGAAAACGTAATCTAAATTTTTGCTCTGATTGATTGGTTTTAGTGATAAATCCTGGAGACTTTTTCCTTTGTAACCTAACATCCAAAGTAGTTTTTTAGTCCAGTAGTACCGATCTAATAAATGCTTAATCTTAGTCCATAGGTCGTCTAGAATAACAAGTGGCTTTTGAATCGTTTTTATCGTTTTTGAATTATTTTTTTCTGAAATGCTTGCTTCACGGAAATTGAGATCAATCAACAGTACTCTTTTGCCATAATCTGCCAACAGATTCCCTAATTCTTTGGTAATGAAGGTTTTACCTTCGTTATCCGCTAAGGAAGAAATGGAAATCATCTTTGAGCCTTCGAAGGCACCGAGATTTAAAAAATTGGAATATAAATTCAATAAGCTTTCCCGATTATTGGATGTCGTCTTCTTTTTACGCGGCACTTTTGCAATAACCGGAAAGGCAAGACTTTCTTTAAGTTCGTATACACTGGTCACCGTCCGGAAGAAGAAATTAAGTCCGTAAACTAAAGCCAATCCGATAATCATAAAAGCAAAGACGGTAACGCCTTTGATTAGTGAAACATTCGGAGAAGATGGTCGCTTAGGAAGACTGGCATAATCAATGACTTCGTGGAGTGAATGATCTGCTGAGTTAGCAATATCCAGCTCTAGTTTTTTCTTATTGAGATAGTTAAATGTTTCTTCCTTGAGCTGAAATTCCCGCTCAAGCTTCGCCAGACTTCTTTCTTTGTCAGGGTATGATTCAAATATATTTTGAGTCTCCTGGATAGAGCCCACAATCTCAGATTTTTGTTCTCGGATATTGATCAATTTCTTTTCAATACTATTAAGGACAAAGTCTTTAAGTTCGGTGATTTTCCTATTGATCGTTCTCATTTCGATACTAGACTCTGGATATTTTTCAGCCAGGGTATGTTTATCAATTTCCAATTTTTTAAGGTCCATAAAAGTGTACTGAAAAACATCATCTTTGACTAATTCGAAATCTGGTGAGAAACCACTAAGTTTCTTGTCAGATTTAAGAAAAGCAAAAATATTCTTCAACTCAATTTCCTTAATATCCAAACTCAATTTAGTCATATCATATTGACTTAATCGCTTAAGGATGGTTTCTGTCTCTTGTAAAGGGTTGATGATATTATTAGACTTTCTAAACTCAGAAAGGCGCTTACTTGCATTTTGCATTTCTGTACCCAGGCTGTCGAGCTCTTCCTCAATAAATGCGAGGATTTTATTCGTTTTTATATTTTGCCTGTTTTTATTTCGTTTAATATAAGTGTCCACCAGTATATTCAAGAAGTCAACAGCCTTTTGAGGGTGTTCGTGCTTGTAATGTAGCTTAACAATGTAAACTTCCTTGTCGACAGGCATGCAAAAGAAGTTGCTATTATCAATTCCTTTAACTAATGTTTTTAAATTGTTGATTACAAAAGAAAACCGATCCCCTACTTGTAAAGCTTCGGGGTTTCTTTTGAGAAAATTATCATTTCGTCGTATTCGATAAGAGATGGAAGTGCTGTCGGTATAGGCTTTTTTAAACTTTAGGGAGTGGCTATACTGAGTGTATTCGCTATCCTTATAAAATCGGAATTTTCCGTTGCCGGCATACTTTAAATAAACCTCTTCATCTAAGGCAATGGAATCCAATATTTTGTAATCAATAATAAAGGGATTCTCTTTATAAATGTCGTATCGTCGGATATTCGTGGTTCGATAATAAGAAACATTAAAATCTAACTGCTCCAACGCTTCCAATTGTAAGCCCTTCGTTTTAAAAACTTCTACCTCAGTCAAAAAGTTACTTCCCATCTTCGCAGAACTTCCTTCATTAAAAAGCTCATAATCGGTAACTCCATGCTCTCTGTTATCTAACTTAACTTTTGCGCCAACTTCATAAGTAGGCACCGTTTGCTCGAGTGAGCGGCTAGCAATCAGATAGCCCAGCACCATCATAGTGACCCATAAAGGAAGACCTTTAATAGCCGGAAGAATAAAGAATCTTAGTTCCTTCTTTAAGTTCATTTACTTTGTAAAACTTGAAACCACCAAAGCAATTCCTGTCAATACACTTGCTACCGGAATGATCCGATTCATAGTTAGATCAGATTCTTTTTTGCGTGTTGGTGGTATATAAACAATATCTCCAGGCTTCAATGAAGCGTTCTGGGTATTTAAGTTTCTTAGTTGTGAGAAGTCGATTGTAAATTTGACTTTTTTACCGTCGATACTTCTAATCAGCTGAACCTCGTCCATTTTAGCATACTTCGTATACCCTTCAGTCTGTCCTAAAAGATCTATCAATGCTAAGGATTCATTGTCCATTTGATATTTCCCCGGTTTATTGACTTCGCCAAGAACTGTCACGTAATGATTGATAATTCTGACATTGATGACCGGGTTAGTTATATGAATAGCATATTTCTCTTCTAAGAAATAAGCCGCTTCTTTTACATTAAACCCCTTGAGGTTGACACGCCCGATCTTGGGCAAATTCACTTCTCCTTCTTTATCCAATAGCACCCAGCGACCTGTAGTCTCATTAGTCATATACGGCGTATTGATCGATCCGATACTTAGCTCATCATGCCCCCAGATACTAATTGTAATCTTATCCCCAGGAGCCAATTTGGGCTCTTCAGGGTTCATCAAAACGAATTCAGTCATTTTCTGTGCTGGAGAATAGTCTGCCTCAAATAATTTAGGGGCAGAACAAGAGCTAAGGCCAGTGAAAAGGCTTATGAATAGTACAAAAACAGAAGTGGGATAGCTCCTTATGATGCTCATGTTTGGATGATTTAGAATGCAGTCGTTTGTTCTTTCTAATAATCTTTGGCGGAGTGGCTTCTCGGAATCAAATTATATTTTGATTCTTCTTAATGTAAGAATAGCAAAGAGCGTACCAGAGCGGTATCTAAAATAAAAACCAAAGAATTCGTGGAAAAATCAGCATAAAAAGAGCTTAAAAAGCGCCTATTTACTGATCAATTGAGGGATTTAGCAATCATGGAAAAAAGCTATATTATGTTGTTTTATCGGATCATTACACCCCGTTTTTTGACAAAAGGGATGCTGGTAAAATTGATTTCAGAGATACTGCCTTTTACAAACACGTATTTTTTATCATACATGTAATTATTATACTGAAAACTAACCCAGTATTCATTTGTTATGTCGAAGAATTTTGTTTGAATGGGCTCGATTTTTTCCATTTTCAATGGTCCAATCTCTTCGAAAAAGTGCCGTAGAATGGTGGTTTCAATTTTTTCCCCATCGACCTCGCCGTAGCCTTTAGAATTAATCAAAACGTTCTTTATGGGCTCATCCCGGAGGTTCATTACAAAAACATCCCAGAAATTTTCATCTTTTTCGCCAGGGATAATGACGATTGCCAAATCTTCAACCCGGTGTTGTGGAATATCCTTTTTCATATTTAATTATTCGCCTGTGATTCGTAGTGTTTTAGTATTTTCAGCATCCGCAAAAACAAAACCAAATAGGTCAGCAAAATGTTTTTTCACCTTCTCTTTTACCTCTTCCATATCTAATTTATAGCCAAGTTCCTGCTGAAGAGAAGTAACTGTTTTGTCGGCATCATTAATTCCGCAAGGAACGATATAATTAAAATAATTAAGATCTGTATTTACATTAAAAGCAAAACCATGCATGGTTACCCAACGACTTAGATGTACTCCTATCGCACAAATTTTCCGAAAAGGTTGCTTATCATTTTGGTTAAACCAAACCCCCGTAAACCCTTCTTTTCGAATACCTTCAAGGCCATAGTCTGCAAGAGTACGTATGATCGCTTCTTCAAGATATCGGACGTATTTATGAATATCTGT
Source organism: Saprospiraceae bacterium (assembly GCA_020631105.1). Taxonomy (GTDB): domain Bacteria; phylum Bacteroidota; class Bacteroidia; order Chitinophagales; family Saprospiraceae; genus JAHDHW01. The sequence goes on from JAHDHW010000029.1 coordinate 13,909, forward strand.
GAAAAACTCGTCCATATCAAAAATAGGATAACCAACGATCTGGCCATATCCGTGAAAAGTAATATCGCCTCCTCGGTTAATCTTATAAAAGTCTATTTCTTTTTCGCTGAGCTGCGCCTCTGACAATAACAAGTGGTCCAAAGACCCACTTTTACCTAATGTGTAAACAGGCTTATGTTCGCAAAATAACAAATAGTGATGCTGTCGCTGAAAAGCAGGATCGGTAGGCTCTAATTTATTATTACGTCGTTTCCTTTGAACCAATTCGTCCAATAAACGCTGTTGCAAATCCCAGGCTTCTTGGTAATCTATTGCTCCTAAATCTTTAAAATTTACTTCTTGCATGCTTCTTAAACGCTTAACTAGTCATTGTGGTTTATCGCCCCTCTGAATGGTAATTAAGACTTGGGAAAGGTAAGAATAAAGGTGGTCCCTTCACCGACTTTTGATTGTACATAGATACCACCTTTGTATTTATCCATAATCTTTTTGCAGCTCGCTAATCCTATACCAGAGCCCTGATATTGCCTACGATCGTGCAGTCGGCTAAACATCTCAAAGATCTTATCAAAAAACTCCTTTTCAATGCCTATCCCATTATCTTTCACAAAGATGCAATATTCTTTGGCACTCTCCTCACATTCTATCTCTATAGTTGGATTTTTTGATTCATTGTATTTCATTCCATTCTCGATCAGATTTAAGAATAATCGAGACATATCGCTGGAGAGCACTTGTAACTTAGGCAAATCTCCAACTACGAATTTCACCTTTCGCTGGCTACTTTGCTGAAGGTTATAAATCGTTTGCTGAACGATTGCACTCATGTTTACCTGCCTTTCCCCTACCCGGCTTTCCGTAAGTTGAGAGTACTCCAATACATCTTCGATCAATTCGTGCATTTGAATAGCACTCTTTTTTGCGATGGAAATAAATTCACTAGTCGATTCTTCGCTGAGATTTGATTTACGTTTTTCAATGAGTCGAAGGAATCCAGAAATGTTCCGCAAAGGTTCTTTAAGGTCATGCGAAGCGATGTAAGCAAAGCGTTTTAATTCTTCATTACTTTTCTCAAGTTTTGCATTGGTGTTGATCAGATCTTCCGTTCTTTCTTTTATTTTTTCTTCCAGTGTCCGGTTCATTGAGAGTTTTTGCTGATAAGCAAAAATTAATCCTCCGATGATTACCCCAGCCAGGGCCACCAGTAAGAGCATAAGGTTGATTCTATTTTTCAAAAGTTGTTTTTGAAGATTATTCTGTTCGCTGAGCAAGTCTATTTCTGATTGTTTCCTTCCGAGTTCATAGCTATTTTGAATGTTAGCCAAGGCTATCGTATTATCTACTTGCTCAATAGTGTCGTATAATGAAGTATAGGCACTTTGATGAAACAGGGCATTTTTGTAATCTTGTTTTTGTTCGTAATAATTACTTAATAATCTGTTCGTCTGTGCGAGGGTTCGATTAGGAGACTTAGGACTATTTAGAACGTCCATTAAATGTTTTCTGGCGGTAGACAGATCGCCTCTATCAAGATTGATCTGAGCTATTAAGTTATGTATCTTCCCTTTATTTTGAAATCTATTTTGCCTGTCCATCAAATCAATCGTCCTCTTAGCATATTCTTCAGCTTTATCCTTTTCTTTAAGGTCATATAATAAGAAAGCCTGGTTCGAATAAGCATCAATCCTAACGTAATCACTCTGTAAGGTATCGCACATCTTCAAAAGCTCTTTGTTATAAGTTAGTGCCGAATCGAACGATCCTTTGTGACGCAAGAATTTTGAATAACCGGACATTGCAATAGCCTTCCAAAAGAGATTATTAGCTTTTGTACTTGCATTGAGCCCTTTTAAGTAATATTCTTCCGTGCGACCTTTATCAAATTGAGTTTTTGAATGATAACCAAGACAAGTGTAGGTTCTCGCCAATCCATCATAATCTTTTTCCTGCTCAAATATTTCCAGAGCTTTTAGATAATAATCCAAAGCAACTATATAATTTCCTTCAAATCCATAGGTAACCCCCATATCATTCAAACAATATCCCTCTCCTTTCTTATTTCCTATCGAAGTAAATAAATCATAGCCTTTCTGAAAATTCGCCAAGGCTTCAGGTCGCTCACCTCTCAAGTCCGTAACAATACCAATATAATTATATCCCCAGGCCAGGTTTTCAAGATCCCCTTGCTTTAGAAAATAATCCATTGAGGATTGGCAATACTGATAAAGGGTATCATAATGGAGCCCGGAATTATACATTGAACAGATCAAAAGCTGAGCTTTCGATTTGTAGTAAGGCAATTCGTGTTTTTCTGCCTCAGCGATGATTTCTTTAGAGATAGATACTGCCTTTGCGAAATTGCGTGTGGTGGAGGCGGTAGCTTCTTGGAGGAGAGATTCTAATCTATTTTTATCCGCAAGAGGAGTGTTTTGGGCCATAGCTGTTATTTCAACAGCAAAGAAGCTACAGATTAAAGCTATAAAGGTGAATATGGATTTTGCATTCATGATTTTCTCTTCCTAAGTCAAGTACCTTGATATAATTGTTATAAGTCGTGAATAACTAAATATCTGGGAGTTTAGGACTGGAGTAGATGAATAAAAATTCAGCTAATTGTAAGTTATGAAATTGCAAAAATCTATCCAATCATTTAGCTAAAATGCTAGTTTACAAAAGATTAATGCTTACTGATGCCTTTTACAGTCAACAAGTTGATAGCATTTTTACTTATACCTTTTATATACGTTTGTGTAAAGAGAGAAGTTTCATCATAAAACAAGAAGATAACCGGCGATTCTTCGATCAATATTTGATCCATTTTATGATAATATTCATAGCGAATACTGTCATTATTTTCTGCCAGAGCTGCTTCATAGAGCTGATCGAAATTCTCGTTTGAGAACCTTGTATAATTAGGCGGAGCAGGATTTCCACTATAAAAAACAGTAAAGAAGCTTTCCGCATCCGGATAGTCCGCGATCCAACTTGCCCGGAATAGGTTAACTTGTCCTTTTACCATCATTTGTCTTAGGGTAGAACTCTCCACTACCTCAATATTCGTCTTTATGCCCAAATCTTCCCATTGTCTGGCAATGAAGGTGCAGAGGTCCTGATAATCCTTATTTGTAAACAACGCTATAGGCTCTAATCCTTCTCCGTTTGGATAGCCTGCTTCCGTCAGGAGTGTACGTGCTTTGGCCGGATCATAGTAATATCCTTTTACAACATTCGGGTCATACGACGGGAGTCCCCTGGGCGTAAATCCGGCATCAGCAGGTCTACCAATATTATTCCTTAAGGTTTCCATCATCTTTGCACGATCAAAACCATAGTTAAGCGCCTGTCGAAATGCTTTTTTATTCAATGGATGGTCCTCCGAATTGGCTAGCTCTAAATTAATCCCGAGATACTCCGTATTGAGGTAAGGACTTTTATGGAGTTCAATTATATCTTTTTTGTCTTCTTGTAAATCTCCGTCTATGGTAATCAGTTCATTAACATAAGAAGATTCCAAACCAGAGATCAGATCTAATTTTTGGTTCATCAAATTGAGGTAAGCTGTTTTTCTATCATTGATGAAGCTAATTCTAATCGCATCCGTCTTAGGTAAAACATTAGACTCAAAGTAATTATCGTTTTTGACTAGGAAGAGGGTTTGATTTTCTATCCAGTCCTTATACTTAAAAGGTCCGGTCCCGATGGGGTGACTTCTAAAATCTCTTCCATAATGTTCAACTACCTCGCGGGGAACAACGGAACAATATTGCATGGTCAAGATACCAAGGATTGGTCGAAATGCGGTCTGAATCCGAATCTGAAAGGTAGAATCATTCAGTGCTTTAAAGGGGACATCCTCCTCCACCCTTCCTTTGAAAATCCAACTGCCTGGTGATGCGACTTTGTCACTAATGATTCGATTAAAGCTATACTCAAAATCATCTGCCTTTACCTTCCGTCCTTTTCCATTTGTAAATAATGGATCATCATGAAAGTAAACATCATCTCGCAATATAAAAGTATAAACTCGGCCAGAGTCAGATATTTCCCAACGTTTAGCAATCGCTGGTCGTATATTCAATTGTTCATCCAATTGAACCAGACCATTATACAAATGATCTACGGCCCAGATATGGTTTTGACTTTTAGCAAAAGCAGGATCGAGAGAGGTAATGTTATTGATTTGGTTGTAATGAAATACGGATGGCCCAGGAGCTCCGTCATCAGAGGAGGTACATCCAAGCATAAATAAAAATCCAAAGCATAACACTTTGAAAAAACGCTGGAATAAAAATCCGGTAATTCGCATAAAGGCAAAATTTAAGTGCTCAAAATATACATTTTGAGTTTCAACCTGTAATGTTGTTCCAATTTATGATCAAAGAAAAGTCAAGAAATGGTATGGATTGGGTTTAATTGCAATCTCTTTTTACTTTTGTGATCAAATAAAAAACAAAAAACATGAAGTACAATCTTTTATTGATAATGATCCTTAGCTTTTTCGCTTGTCAGGAATCAAAAACGCCGGCAAACGAAAATCCACAGACGGATGAAAAAGCAACAGCAGCAGCTCCTACCGAATGGCAGGAAGCGACACTTACTTATGCTGGGGAATCCAATCTAAAAAACGTCAAGCAGCTAACCTTCGGTGGTGATAATGCCGAAGCTTACTTTAGTTTTGACAACACACAACTTGTCTTCCAGGCATCCAATAGTAAATGGGGAGCAGAATGCGATCAGATTTACCGGATGTCCGTTGATGGATATGAAGGCGAAACTGCAAAACTGATTAGTACCGGAAAAGGCAGAACGACCTGTTCTTACTTTATGCCAGGTGACAAAGAAATCATTTATTCTTCAACTCACCTTGGTAATGAGGCATGCCCGGTCGCACCAAGAAGTGTAAATGGAAAATACGTCTGGCCAGTGTTTTCTGACTTTGACATTTTCGTAGCAGATTTAGAAGGGAACATCCTTCGACAATTAACGGATGAACCTGGCTATGATGCGGAACCTACCGTATCTCCTGATGGCAAAAAGATTGTCTTTACCTCGACTCGTTCGGGGGACCTAGAATTATATACGATGGATATTGATGGTTCTAATGTCAAACAAATCACTTCTGGATTAGGTTATGATGGTGGTGCATTCTTTTCGCCTGATAGCAAGCAATTAGTATTTAGAGCATCTCGCCCGGCAACGGATAGTGCGGTTGGTGTTTACAAAGATTTCCTTGCAAAAGATCTGGTACAACCAACGAATATGGAGATTTATGTATGTAATGCGGATGGTTCTGACCTGAAGCAGGTGACAGATCTGGGAGGGGCAAATTGGGCGCCATTTTTTCATCCATCAGGAGAAAAAATTATTTTTTCTACCAACCATCATAGTACCGGACAAGGTCGACCAAAGTTTAATCTATTCATGATTAATGTGGACGGGACGGGGCTTACCCAAATCACCCATGATGGTGTTTTTGATGCTTTTCCAATGTTCTCCCCAGATGGCAAGAAGTTAGTCTTTTCATCTAATCGAAATAACGGAGGCACCAGAGATACAAATGTGTTTATCGCAGAATGGGAAGATTAGATCTAATTTAGTTTTTTAAAAAGAAAACCCGGGTAAATAGATTTCACCCGGGTTTTCTTTTTTGTATTCTATGGTTTTCCTGAAAACATTCAGGAAATCGCTGATCAATTATTCCTACTCACTTCGCGCCAGGTACCATTACCATTACTGATCAAGGTTAAGGAACTATTGGCAATGGAGGTAAATCCATCTTTAAGTAGAAGGTATCCACTTTTGGAGACACTAATCCCGGCATCTGCAAACAAAAGCGTGATAACACTTCCTCTTGCAAAACGATTTGCGGTTTTGTCATTAACCCGGTAGATAGTTGCTGTTCCAGTAATGTCAAAATAGTTAGCCGTTCGAGGTAAATCCAAAAAGCCATTACTTGGAATAGTACTTTCTGCGTAAGCATTTACCAAAAGTCCATAAAGTTTACCTCCGGAACTAAACAATGGTTCCTCATCAATAGTAGGTAATTGATTCCCATAATTCAATGTTGGTGTGGAAACATAAACAGTTTGGCTCGAACCGGAATTATTGGTTATTTTCAACTGGTACTTCGTCTGTTTACTTCTGTCAATAATGGAGTTCATCCCGACGAATTCCCATTCTCCCGATCCACTATGGAAAGTAGAACGTGTCCAACCGTTGGTTGTATTCGTAAATGCGTGTACCATCTCCGGAGCCGAAGCCTTGACATGGAATCCAAAGTTTACCTGATCAAACATCGTAAGTTCCTTTACTTGAGGTCGATATAATGCTGTTGGTTCCAGTGTGATATCTCCCCCTGAAGGAATAGTAAACTTCAGAACATTATGTACATCTGTCAGTTGAGGATCTTCAACTTCTACATTGTCATAAGTCCCAGATACTTCCCAATCAGGAATGTTAGCCCCATCCGGTGAAAAGAAAGTTGCATTATTGAATTTATTGAAGCTAGAATTTTTATAATGAATCGCTTTTCCACTTCGCATTTGGATAAGGTTATTCCCTTTGTCCAAAGTTAAGCCCCCCGCATATACTCCTGAAATAACGGAGTTACGGGTTTTATTGGCAAAGTAAATAACCGGAATGTCCTCTTGCTGTTGGATAGCTTCCAGTCTCATCTCTCGTCCATAAATATGGCCTTGTGCTACATATAAGTGCCCATAAGTCGAGACGTAAGGTTCGATTACCAATCCATGAAAGTTATTATTATTTCCGCCTTCTACCAGCATTCCATAATCAAATCCGCCTCCGGAAACCTGACAATAATGCCAGGAATTTGAATTAACAAAACTGCTGTTATCTTGATAAATGTGGATACCCTTGGTTCCATGCCGTACCCGGACATTTGTAAAAGAGTTAAAGTAAACTCCTCCTCCATTCACTGCTCGTAGGCAAAGTCCTGTTCCTCCAACAAAACCACTTATCAATACTTCATATAAATACACATTCTCAACTAATCGATTATCAGCTTCTATCATTACACCAGTTTGCGCAGTCTCTCCACTTTTATCCCGGATTACTAAGTCTCTAAGTTTTACATTATGTCCGGTAATTTTGATGGCACTTTCATTCCCAAAGTACCAGAGTAAAGACCCATTATGTGGTGTTTCTAAGGGATCACTTCCTGCCCCTTCTCCTACTAAGGATACCCCATCTTTAATTTCAAGAGTACGGGTAAGTTTATAGATCCCATTGGGCACTAATATTTGGGCTCCAGTTATATGGGCACTATCCAGGGCCGCTTCAAAAGCATCTGTATCATCAGTCACACCATCGCCTTTAGCGCCAAAATGGGTAACGATCAAGCCAAAGATACCGCCATCTACTTTCCTGGCACGTTCTGCATATAATGCTTTAGGGACAGAAAGGATTTCTGAAGTACTGGATATGGAGTAGTTCGTCCCACCCTCGATATCAAGTTCGACCATTAAATAGCTCTTGATATTCCAATCAATAGTATCAAAGGCACCTGTTATACTTTTACCAGTACCAATATCTAGGTTAATGACACCGTAATCATTACTGGTGACATAGTGAGTCTCCTCATAACAAGCCGGCAAATTAGGCTCTAATTGTATTATGCTTGCTTGTACACCAATTAATTGATTAGGCAGTGATGCGCCGGTACTATCTCGTACTACTGCTTGATATCGAAAAGCTTCCTGAGATAGTAAAAATGTTGAGTTTAAAAACAAAGTGAATAGCAATATAGCTAGACTACGATTCAAATGATTCGTCATTTCATGGGTTTCTTTAAAAGAATGATAATTTAATTCAGCTGTTGTTTATGAATCGGAGCTAAAGGAGTTTTATAAAATCTACTGTTTAATAAATTTGAGCGTTTTGAGCGTAGTATGTACACTATTAATCTGTATGAAATAAAACCCGGAGGGAAGGTCAATAATATTATTAACTTCAATCTTCTGATTTGGTAAAAGGCTAACACTTTGCTTATAAACCAAGCTACCATCTGCATTGAGGATCACTAGGTTTAAATCTTGAGTATTCGCATTTTCATTTCTTAAGTAAAGAAAATCAGAAGTGGGGTTGGGAAAGATTTGAAATTGAATATTGTCTTCAGTTAAAGATTCTGGGGAAGATTCTTCTGCTTGTTGTCTGAAGCCAATAGTGTCGGTGACTATATTTATTGGGGTAAAATTGCCTTGGTGGAAGCCTTCTGTTAAATGATGATCAGATTGTACAACTTGTGCGAAGGAAACACCTAGTGACCAATCAACACTAACCCCTTGATCAGTTTTTGCAAAACCACTAGCCGAAGTTTGTGAATGGTGTGAGATATCTTGGCCAAAGACATTAACAGCCAGGATTAACCAGAATATGGTCAAGGTTACTTTCATCGTTATTTTTGTAGTTTATCTATTTGTTAGGTGCAAGTTAAATTCTATTGATTTTAATTCAGCGATCAAAATCATACAATTGTGACATTTTCCAAAAACACATAGAAATACTACTAATCTAAAAAGCTAAAAAATCCTCTACCATCTTAGTCATTGCGTCCTTAGTCCCTTGGTCATTAACAATACCTTCACTGTCTGTGACTTTATCCAAATTAGAAATTGGAAGAATGCCCGGAAGAACAATTGTATTCATATGTGTGAGAGATCCTCGAAGATGATCTATTCCTCGTAGGTTACCTGCACGACCGGTGGCTGTACCTACTAATGCTGCTTTTTTATGCTTAAAAGTAGCTTTATACTCTCTGATTGAAAGCGCATCAATAAAAATCTTTAGAATACCGGGAAAGGAGCCATTATATTCCGGAAACACAAAGAAGAGTTTATCTGCAGGAATCATATATGCATCTTGGATCTTTTTGATGGCTTTATTTTGTCCTTCTGACTTATACATTCCTGCATGGATAAAATCAAGCGGAAGATCTACCAGATTTAGTAATTCAATATTTTCAACGGTTTTTTGATGAAAAATTTCGTAGAACTGCTTTGCAATAGGATAAGTCTTATTATTTCTTCTATTAGTGCCTGATATAATGGTAATCATAAGTAGATCAGTGTTTGTAATATTTAACTCCAAAACGGAACAAACATAATCGAAAAAGGTTATGCGCATTCAACGATCAAAGAGCCTAAGGATCTGAGAAGCCGCAAATATAGAATATTCATCCACAACAACTGTATGCTGTTAAAAAGAAAATAGGCCTAAAGCAATGGGATATGTGTCAAATCATAGTATATTTACATTCTGAATCAAGCATCTTAAACAATGAAAATCACCTACTACGGACAATCCTGCTTTTCAATAGAAATGGGCGGCAAAAAACTAGTGCTCGATCCATTTATTCGTTATAACGAAAAAGCCAAAAACATCGATTTTGATGCTATTGAGGCTGATTATATCCTCGTGAGCCATGGCCACCAGGATCATACCGCTGATTTGGTTGACCTGGCAAAGAAAACAGGCGCTAAAGTTATTGGCTCATGGGAAGTTTATCAATGGGTGTTAAATCAGGGAATAGAAAATGTTCATCCAATGAATACCGGAGGAAAATGGACCTTTGACTTTGGAACAGTCCTCTGTGTAGTTGCGCAGCATTCTTCCAGTTTTCCGGATGGTAGCTATGCCGGTAATCCGATGGGATTTGTAATCTGGAATGATGAGGGGGCTGTCTATTTTGCAGGAGATACTGCATTGACCTGGGATATGAAATTGATCCCGATGCTTTGTCCAAAGTTAACCTGTGCAATATTACCAATTGGAGATAACTTTACGATGGATGCAAAGCAAGCTGTAATTGCCAGTGATTTTATTGAATGTGATGATATAATTGCCTGTCATTATGATACCTTTGGTTTTATTGAGGTCGATCATGATGCAGTCAAAGCAGCATTTGCTGAAAAAGGGAAAAAACTACAAATGATAGAGATCGGTGCTACTACCGAACGCTAAAAACACACAATACTAATGGGAAAAGTTATTGCGATAGCTAATCAAAAAGGAGGAGTCGGAAAAACGACGACCGCAATTAACTTGGCGGCAAGTCTTGCTATTCTTGAAAAGAAAGTTTTACTCATTGATGCAGACCCACAAGCAAACGCTTCCTCTGGTGTCGGAATAGATGTTGATGAAGCAGAGTTAAGTACCTATGACCTGCTCGTCAATGAAGCGAATCCGAAAGATGCAATAATTAAAACTGAAACACCTAACCTTTACATCATTCCTTCTCATATCGATTTGGTAGGAGCGGAACTGGAACTTGTCTCCAGGTTTCAAAGAGAATTTATCCTCAGAAATATTATTAAGCAAGTAAAAGATGACTTCGATTATATTTTTATCGATTGTCTGCCATCTCTCGGCTTAGTAACGATTAACGCCCTTTCCGCAGCGGACTCTGTTTTGATCCCTGTCCAATGTGAGTTCTTTGCACTCGAGGGCCTGGGTAAACTCATGAATACGATTTCCATTGTAAACAAACAATTGAACCCTGACTTAGAGATCGAAGGTATTTTGCTTTCTATGTATGATCGACGCTTAAGACTGGCGAATGAGGTAGTAAAACAAGTCCGGGAATACTTTAAAGGGATTGTCTTTGATACAATTATTCATCGCAACTCGAAGATTGGAGAAGCACCGAACTTACATGTTCCCGTACTATTATACGATGCAACCAGCAAAGGAAGTATCAATTTCTTAAATCTTGCGAAAGAGTTTTTAACTAAAAACTCTAAAAAACAAGAAGAGGAAGTCGTCGAAGATTGATTAGTGTAAATTAGCAGACCAACAACTATGGCAAAAAAAAATTTTAAAAAGGCAGATATGGGGCGTGGATTAGGCGCCTTACTTGGAAATATAGATAAAAACATTGCAGACAAACCACAGGAAGTGGTCAAAGAAACTGCAAATATTATCGCAAACATCCCGGTTGATCAAATTGAAGTTAACCCGTTCCAGCCCAGAAATGAATTTGATGAAGAGGCATTAAATGAACTTGCTGAATCTTTAAGAATTCACGGATTGATTCAACCAATAACCGTTCGTCGTTTAAACAACTCAAGTTTTCAGTTAATCTCAGGTGAACGAAGATGGAGAGCTTCCAAGCTGGCAGAACTAGAAGAGATTCCGGCTTATATCCGAGTCGTGGAAGGCGATCAGGAGATGCTTGAAATGGCGATTGTTGAGAATATCCAAAGAGAACAACTCAACCCTGTTGAAGTCGCAATCTCTTATCAGCGATTAATGGATGAATGTGAACTGACCCATTTCCAGGTAGCTGATCGCGTTGGGAAGAGCAGACCAGGAGTAACGAACTACTTACGTATTCTTAAACTACCAGTTGATATTCAGACCGCAATTAAAAATGGAGATATTTCTTTTGGCCACGCTAAACTATTATCTGGCGTAAAAGATATCGTTCAGTTAAATAGCTTCTTTAAAAAGACTATTGACCTCAACCTATCCGTTAGCGCACTCGCTAATATGATCAAAAATGCCAATACTCCAAAAGTAAAATCAGCCAGTAAAGAAAGTTTGCCTGCTGACTATTTACGGGTCCAAAAGCAATTGCGCAATTACCTGGAGGCAAAAGTGGAAATCAAGTTAAAGGACGAAAAGAAAGGCAAAGGCTCAATTGTTATACACTTTGACTCTAATGATACTCTCAACGACTTGTTAGACAAGATCGAAGATTAATCAACTACTTGCTAAAGCATATTTAGCGGGTTCTTTTTCGAAGCTTACCTTACAACCATCACAGCAAAAATAATACTGCTGACTTTCGTATTCGATGACGTGTTTTGCGGTTGCCTTTTCGACTGGTACACCACAAACAGGGTTGATGAATATGTTAGCATTCGAACTCATCTGAGCAGAAGCACCGGAAGGTGATTCTCCAGAGTTCTCTGCTGTTTCTGATCGAAGATTCGTTATAATTTCTGCGAGTATACTAATCGCTACTTCCTCTGGAAGTTTCGCATTAATATCCATTCCCGCCGGGGTTTTGATTCTTTTCAAATCATCAAAGCTTAGGCCCATTTTCCTTAGATTATGGAAGATGGCATTTGCTTTTTTACGACTGGCAATGAACGCAACATATTCCACTTTACTTTTCAGGGCATAGGCTAAAGCTTCTTCGTCACGGTCGCCCTGTGTACAAACGACGATGTAACTATTAGGCTGAATCAAATCAAAATCAGCATCTGTGTCCCTAATCTCGTCAGCATCCGGAAAAGCAACTTTATCCGTCTCACGGGCTACAACGGATACTTCATAATCCATTGCTTTGGCAATACGAGAAAGCGCCATTGCTACATGAGATTTTCCGAGAATAAGTATATGTGGTCTAGGCATAATCGGTTCGATATAAATTTCAACAGCGCCTCCGCTGTGGCAAGTCATAGTATATTCTTTTACGCCGAGCTTCGTCTGAGAAGGCCCGTCCGGTAGGATGCTAACGATCCTGGGTTTACCCGAGGCTATCGCCTCTAAAGCCTCTTTCATCACTATCCCTCTGGTACATCCTCCACCGATCCATCCCGTGAGGGTACCATCCTGTTCGATGATCGCCTTGTCTCCGGGTTTACCACTCGAAGGCATTGCTCTATTGATCACAGAAGCAATTACAAAGGGTTTCTTGTCCCTATGCAAAGTCTGCATTTTATTTAGATAAGCTGTAAACATATTTTCTAAGTTGATACTCGCTTCAATTCAAAAGATCAAACTGCTGCGAGCAAATCTTCAAGAGCTAAGATACTATTTAAATTATGCGCTGACCGAAAGACATCGACCTCCGGTAAGGCTGCACTCATTCCTCTTTGCACGGGCTCATAACCCTGCATTCCTTTTAAAGGATTGAGCCATACTAACTGTCGGGTCCGCAATCGAATATTTCGAACAGCTTCGGCAAGTACTTCTGGTTCGCCGGTATCCAATCCATCACTTAAGATAATTACTGTTGATTGGCCATTAAGGATTCGCTTAGCGTAATCTTCGTTAAACGTCTTCAGGCAGGCACCAATCTGGGTTCCACTAGACCAGTTATCTGCTTGCATGGAAAGCATAACCAGTGTTTGCTGTAAATTATGTGCATTCAAATATTCGGTAATCCGAATGAGCTTAGTGCTGAATAAAAAAGCCTCAATTCTTTCAAAGTGTACTCTAAGTGCACAAATAAACCGCAAGAGAAAAAAGCTGTATTTATCCATCGAACCACTTACGTCCAATAAAATAACCAGTCGCTTTTTTTGTTTTTTCTTTCGCTTAAATTGAAGATCAAAAGGATCTCCACCTTTTTCGATACTCCGACGAATGGTATTCCGCAGATCAATCCTTCCACTGTTTGGTGCTGCTTTTAGCTTGCGTTTGAGTCGGAGACTCATTTGCTGCCAAAGTTGAATTGCAAGTTCCTCTAAAAACTGACTATCGATTGCCTCAATTTTTGAAAAATCGGTTTTCCTCAATCGATGAATCGCATTTGCCCCGGATACTCGTTTCGCATCTTCTTCTCCTTCTTCCCCTTCCCCTTTGCCCATCATGACAAGGGAGCCTTGTGTTTTCTTTTTTATATTCGACTGGTTCTTATAAGTAGTCTTTCCTTTAATTTCTAGTCGCTCGTCTCCCCAAAACCAGTCAAATATACTATCAAAAGAATGTCGCTCTTCTTCAGAAGTGCAGCATAAAGCTTTTAAAGCATAGCGCAAGCGATTTTTATCCTCTAGTATTCCCAGCGTAGAACCAATCAAACTATCCAATACTTCCTGGACTCCAACGTTCAAGCCTTTCGAACGTAAAATGTGACCAAAAGCAATCATCGCTTTGGTCACACTATCGTAATTGCTATAATGTGGATAATCCAACATAAATTTGATGAACTATATTTGTTGAAGAAGTTCTTCTATTCCGCCTTTTTTAATGGACTTGATATCATCGGATGATTTGAGGATACAGCCCAAGGTTTGATCCATAGCTTTCGCATCTAAGTCTTTATAACCTAATGCCAAAAGACTTTGCGCCCAGTCAATAGACTCGGCGATGCCTGGTGTTTTTTGCAACTTAAGTGTACGAAGGTGTTGAACGACCCGAACGATATTAGTGATAATATCTGTCTCGATATTCCCTAAGTGTTTTTGGACGATTCGGACTTCTTTATCAAACTCAGGATATTCCACCCAATGATAAAGGCAGCGACGTTTTAGGGCATCACTTAACTCTCTGGTTCGATTAGACGTAAGAATAACCAAAGGTTTGTGTTTTGCTTTTATCGTCCCCATCTCAGGGATACTTATTTGAAATGCCGAAAGTAGTTCCAATAAAAAAGCTTCGAACTCTTCGTCTGCTCTATCAATTTCATCGATTAATAACACAGGAGATCGCTCCGGATTAGAAATCGCTTTTAAGAGTGGCCTTTGTAGCAGGAACTCTTCTCCAAAAATATGCTCTTCTTTTTCAAGAGCAGATTTATTGGATTGTTCCTGAAGCTTGATGGAAAGCAATTGCTTTTGATAATTCCATTCGTACACTGCGGTGTGAACATCCAAGCCCTCGTAACACTGCAAGCGGATAACCTCAGTCCCAAGGTACTGTGCAAGTACTCTGGCGATTTCTGTTTTTCCTACTCCAGGATTCCCCTCTAATAAAAGCGGTTTTTCCAATCGCATCATCAGGAATAGCACTGTGGCCAGTTCGTCATCTAAGATGTAACTCAGCGAATCAAAACCTTCCGCGATCTTTTGGACATCTATTTTTTCGTTCATTAGACCTTTAGCTTAAGTAGTCGTATCAGATTTCGGAGGCGGCGGAGGTGTTGCATCTTCCTTCTTCTTTCCGCCACCAAACATACTCTTCACTACCGTCCCCATCATTTTACCGGCAGACATGGAGTTATCTACTTCTTCTCCTTTAAGCTTTGCTTTGAAGTTTGCGGTAAACTCATCAAAGACAGAATTCGTAACGTCCGTTATCAGACGAGCTCCGAATTGAGCCAGCATCCCGGTGATGGTTATATTAATGGTATAATCAACACTTGTACCGCCATCTTTCTCTGTAAGGTTACAGTTCATAACCATATCCGCACTACCCTTTCCTTTTGAGTCCAAGCCTTTACCAATCATTTTCATTTGCTTGGTTTCCGCATTTAATTCTTCAAAAGTAATGAGCCCGTTATACTTTGCTTTAACCGGTCCGAATTTCATTACAACTTCTCCTTTGAAGTTTTTTTCATCCACTGTTTCTGTCAGTTGCGCACCGGGAAGGCAAGTTACCAATCGTTCCGGATTACTAATATTTGACCAAACATGATCGATACTTTCTTCAGCTTGAAAGGATCTAGTTATTGTAGTTGTCATTAATTAAATTTTTTAAGTAAAACAAACTTGCCGGAGTATAAAGGCTCCGACAAGTTATAGAATTCATTATCATTATTCATCCAAATGTAGCTTGGACTAGTAACTTATTCCTTATCAAAAACACCACGTTTTTGAAGTTCTTTCCAAACCTTAAATGGTGTAATTGGAATTTCCATGTGTGTAACACCATGAACAGAAAGTGCATCTACAATCGCATTTGCAATGGCTGGTGGCGCCCCAACAGTTGGAGACTCCCCTACTCCTTTTGCGCCAATTGGGTGATGCGGAGAAGGGGTCACGGTATGACCAGTTTCCCATTTAGGAGATTCCACTGCTGTAGGTACCAGATAATCCATAAATGTACCGTTCAGGATATTACCTGCTTCGTCATAGATAAGCTCTTCGTACATTGCAGGTGCAATACCTTGTGTTAAACCACCGTGAACCTGTCCTTGTACAATCATTGGATTAATGATATTACCACAGTCATCGATAGCGACGAAGCGACGAACTTTGATTTCGCAAGTCTCTTTGTCAATATCAACCACACAGATATACGCTCCTGAAGGGAAGGTTAAATTCGGTGGATCATAGTAGTGTGTTGCTTCGAATCCAGCTTCCATTCCTTGTGGGTGATTCGTATAAGAAGCAAAGACAATCTCTTGAATTGTTTTTGATTTCTCTGGTGCCCCTTTCACGGAGAATTTACCTGGCTCCCACTCTAAATCATCTTCGCTTACCTCCAAAAGGTGAGCAGCAATCTTCTTTGCTTTATCTCTCAACTTACGCGCTGCCATTGCCGCAGCGGCACCTGCCGTAGGTGTACTTCGACTTGCATAAGTACCTAATCCATAAGGAGCTGTATCTGTATCTCCTTCTTCGATTTGAATATGCTCTGCCGGAATTCCTAGTTCCTCTGCGATGATTTGTGCGTAGGTCGTTTCGTGGCCCTGGCCCTGAGACTTTGTACCAAATCTAGCAATCGCTTTCCCGGTTGGGTGCACTCTAATTTCAGCAGAGTCGAACATCTTAATACCCAGGATATCAAAATCTTTAGAAGGCCCGGCTCCGACGATTTCGGTAAAGGTGGAAATACCGATTCCCATCATTTCGCCATTTGCCCTTTTCTCTACCTGTTCTTTACGTAAGCCTTCATAGTCGATGGCTTTCATTGCCAACTCTAAGCCTGCATGATAGTCACCACTGTCATATTCCCATCCAGTTGGAGATTTCCAAGGAAACTGATCTTTTTTAATGAAATTTTCAAAACGAAGTTGAGCCGGATCTTTACCAATTTCTAATGCGAGACGGTCGGTCATTCGCTCAATAGCATGTACTGCCTCCGTCACACGGAAAGAACATCGATAAGCAACACCTCCCGGAGGTTTGTTGGTGTATACCGCATCTGCTTCCATAAATGCGGTTCCATAATCATAGGAACCTGTACCAATGGAAAATAATCCCGTTGGGAATTTAGATGGATTTGCAGAAGCATCCGTATAACCATGGTCCGCTAAAACCTTGAATCTCGTCGCCAGGATTTTACCGTTTTTATCAGCAGCCATTTCTGCATCGATGTGGTAATCTCTTGCAAAAGAATCTGCTTGTAGATTTTCACTACGATCCTCTACCCATTTGATAGGCTTTCCAACCAGGAAGGAAACTGCAATAGCGATAACATAACCTGGATAAACAGGCACTTTACCACCAAAACCTCCTCCAATATCCGGAGAAATTACTCTTACTTTTTCTTCTGTTAAACCAACGTGACCAGCGACCAGTGCAATGACAGTACGGATCGCGTGTGGCGCCTGAGTAGTCATATACATCGTCAGGTGATTCTCCACCTTGTCATAATCAGCAACGCAGCCACAAGTCTCAATAGATGCCACATGAATCCGAGGAATATGCATGTGTTCTTTCACCACTACGTCGGCTTCATTGAATACTTTTTCAGTTGCTTCCCGGTCACCAGCTTCCCAATGCCAGATATGATTATTGGTTTGTCCTTCTTTGTCCGGACGTAATAATGGAGCGTCTTCATCCATGGATTTCTTAGGATCCATCAAAGGTTTCATTGGCTCATATTCTACCATAACCGCCTCCTTACCATCACGCGCAGCGTAACGATCAGTTGCAATTACAGCAGCTACTTCTTGTGCCTGATACATTACTGTATCTGTAGGAAGAACCATTTGGGTATCCGACATCAGCGTCGGCATCCAATGTAGATTATATTGCTCGAGGTCTTTACCGGTTACAACTGCAATTACCCCGGGAATCTTTAATGCTTCTTCAGCATTAATTTTGACAATTTTAGCATAGGCATAAGGACTACGAACGATATCCATGTGGAGCATTCCGGGCAATTTGATATCATCAACATAATTTCCTTTTCCTTTTAGGAAACGAGCATCTTCTTTCCTTTTCATGGAATGGCCCATTCCGCTAATTTCTTTGGAAGTTTTACATTTTATCATTTTATGAAAATTGTAATTTTTTTTAATAGGTTTGAATACACATTTTACCTACACAAAATCTGGTTCAGTAGATGGTAATTCTACTCCTCTTAATTTTGCACTGGCATACTGAATCGCCTTGACAATATTATTATATCCTGTACAACGACAGAGGTTACCTGAGATTCCCCAACGAATCTCTTCTTCGGTTGGGTTAGGATTTTGTTCTAATAGTTCCGTTGCTCTCATGAGCATACCGGGGGTGCAAAAACCACAATGTAATCCATGATTTTCTTTGAATCCTTCCTGTAAAGCATTCAATTCTCCACCTGGTGAAAGGCCTTCTACTGTGGAAATTTCTTTACCATTTGCCTGTACTGCCAGTATCGTACAAGACTTCACGGATTTGCCATTAACTAAAATAGTACAAGCACCACAGTTTGAAGTATCGCATCCAATATGTGTTCCAGTAAGTGCCAGATTCTCCCGGATTAGGTGAACCAGCAAAAGGCGATTTTCTACCTCAGCAGTATGTTTCTCGCCATTAACCGTAATTGTTATTTCATTTTTCATTATATCTTGATTTCTTTTTTTAAAGTCTACTAATCGCTTTGTTGATCATCCGTCGAGTGATTACCTCAACCATGGCTCGTTTGTAATCGACATCCCCCCGAAGATCAGCCGAAGGATTACAATCTTCAGAGGCAAACTTAGCAGCAGCCTTAATATCGCTTTCTGTTAGCTTGGAGCCCAATAAAGCTTCTTCAGAGCGCGCTGCTCGCATTGGCGTTGGATTAACATTAGTCAGACCGATTCCAGCATAAGTACATACTCCATCATCATCCACTGATAATTGAATTGCCACACCCGCCGTTGCATAATCTCCAACTTTACGTTCTAACTTATGGTAAGCATTTCCTGTTTTACCAGTTGGAGTTGGGATCGTGATCTCTGTCAGGATTTCAGTTTCCTGAATAGCTGTAGTATAGAAACCATAAAAGAATTCATCTATTGGGACCGTGCGTGATCCACCAGAACCTGAAATGACAACACTTGCTCGTAAAGCGAACATTACTGCTGGGTGATCATTGGCTGCATCACCGTGAGCGAGGTTTCCTCCAATAGTTCCCATGTTGCGAACCTGAGGATCAGCAATGAGTTTTGAGGCATCCGTAAAAATCGGATACTTGTTGGCAATTACATCTGAGTGTTCTAAGTCAGACTCTCTGGTCATTGCGCCAATTTTCAAGTGTCCATCTTCTTCCTTGATGTAAGAAAGGCCTGGGATATTATTGATATCAATCAATGTTTCAGGTTGCGCGAAACGCAGTTTCATCATAGGAATCAAACTATGGCCACCAGCTAAGATCTTAGCTTCGTCTCCATGCTTTTCGAGCAAAGCGAATGCTTCGTCTAATGTAGCGGGAGCGAAATAATCGAAAGAAGCGGGAATCATGTGTGAATGATTTTAAGTTAGGAAATAAGGTTTGTTTTGATAAATTAGATTTATAAATGCGTTAAATCTGTTTTACAAATTGCAAAGTTTCGACTCTGGCGAGTTGATTGGAAATAGAACTCCAGGACTCTCCATAATCTGACGATAGATATAAGTTTCCATTCGTGGTACCAAATGCCAGGGTACTGTCACTTATATCCAGCGCATGACGAAATACAATATCATACACAAAGTTTTGGGGTAATCCATTACGTAAAGCTCGCCAATTTTGCCCCCCATCTTCTGTAACACAAACACACAAGGCTAAATCAGGTGCGACCCGCTCAACATCACTAATCGCCGGAATGGTCCAGGCTCTAAGCGGATTTTGGTGATCAATTGCTAAGGCAAATCCATAATCTGCTAACCCATTTTGATCGGTTACATTTTCCCAAGAATTAGCACCATCAACTGATCTGAAAATACCGCAGTGATTTTGCTGCCAGAGTACATCCGGATCAGATTGACAGGAGAACATCATATGCGGATCATGGCCTACTTCTACATTAGGATTTGGCAGATACGCAGCAATTAATCCCTCGTTTTTTGGTTGCCACTTTTGGCCTCCATCTTTTGTTTCAAAAACTCCGGCACAACTTACCGCTACATATAGATGATCACTATTTCTTTCATCTCGGACAATCGAATGAATAAAAGGCTCATCCCTTCCCGCACCAAACCATTGCTGCTCATCAGAACGACTAGGATGATTCCAAAGTCCCTCTACCAAATCAAAATGATCTCCGTTATCTGCACTATAAAATAAGCCTCCCGGCTCTGTACCTAACCATAAGCCATTGGGTCTATCCGGTCCAGCATGCTGCATGGACCAGATTTTACGGAGTACGGCACTTTTGCCATTATGCAGTTGTGCAGTCTGGGGATACTTAGGTACGGAAACTTCTTCCCATGTATTCCCATTGTCAATTGATCTATTTAGTTTTTGTCCCCAGTGGCGATGTGCTAATCCTACCCACCAGGTATTTGTTCTTTCATCGATGTAGACCATTGTCACTGGAATCCCTCTGAATTGGGATTTTGTGATGATCCAACTTTGAGCATTATGCTCTACATATACCAAGCCCTTCGATGTCCCTACCAATAATTGCTTCGACTTCATTCGCTTTTCTCTGCTACTTGAACTGATTCAAATTTTCCGGTCCATAAATAATTAAAGAATGGAACAATCCACTTTTTATAAAAGTAAAGCAAACTTGCATTCGCCCATACCCCTAATAATAATAAACCGGCACCATAATAATATCCTGTCAATTCTCCGGTATATAATTCTGTCTGAATGATTAAAAAACTCCCCATTAATACCAGAGAGGCGGCAAACCAGGTTCGCTTACCTCTATAATTGAATAAGACCATTGCTAAGGTGATAATCGCCAAAGCAATTGAAATAAAATTTGTCCAGTCTGGATCTTGATTGTAAATTTTTTTGCCACTACATAATGCAATAGCAGAAGAGTATGCCGCAATACAAAAGGGGCACTTAGGAAGGATAGCAATTAAAATTCCCGTTAAAATTGGGAATGCAGAAGCATTCTTTTTTATCTTTCGACCTGATGCTTCCGACTCGCAACGTTGGTTACATGACATAATTAGGGCTACATAGTATACTCTCTCGATTCCACTCAATATAAAATTTAATATCCTAATCAACAGCAAAATGAAAGAATTGTTTTCAAATATTGACAATTGGGCAAATAAAAATAAAGCATTCGCCATTGCAACCGTTACAAAAACCTGGGGGTCTTCTCCCCGTCCAGTAGGTTCTACCATGATTATTTCGGAAGAAATGGAGATGGCTGGTTCGGTCAGCGGAGGCTGTGTAGAAGGTGCAGTACTGAAAGCAGCAAATGAAGTAATCGCAAATGGTGGTGGAAAAAAACTAGCATTTGGAGTAACGGATGAAGAAGCGTGGCAAGTGGGGCTGAGCTGTGGTGGTAGTATTCAGGTTTACCTCGAACGATTTATGGGTACGGATGAAAGAGCTGCTGAAAAAGAAGTTTGGAAGACCTTAAAAGAGTGTTTATCCAATAACCAGCCGTGCGTTCTACTTACCCGACTAGTTGACGGGATGAATGATCATATCTTGGTTAAACCGGATGGTAGTTATGTTGGAACAGCGCCTTCAGCGGAGCTTTCAGCGCTGGCACTACAAGCGTATAAAGAAAGAAAAAACCAGGTTTTCGAAATTGGGGACCAACAATATTTTGCACAGGTATTTGCCCGTAAATCTCAAATGTTGGTGATTGGAGCAGCGCACATTACTGCAGATTTGGTCCAGCTTGCAAAAATGTATGATTTTGAAACGATCGTCATTGATCCCCGCGGTGTATTCACAAACAAAACTCAATTTAATAGCCCTCCAGATCAGTTGTTTGAAAAATATCCTCAGGAAGTATTGGACGAATTTACCTTAGACGCCTACACTTATGCGGTAATTTTATCGCATGACCCAAAGATTGATGATAATGCATTGCATGTCTTACTCCGTTCTGATGTCGCATACATCGGTGCTTTGGGAAGCCGCAAAACGCAGGCAAAAAGAGTAACTCGTTTGACGGAAGCCGGTTTTACGGAAGAGGAGTTATCTAGAATTCACGCACCCATTGGTGTAGATATTAAAGCTAAAAAACCACGTGAGATTGCCCTGAGTATCATGGGAGAAATCATACGGGTTCAAAATGAGTTTCTATAAAGTATCGAATACTAAATGCTATCATTTTATTCAAAGTACTGAATCACCGCATTTAGACTATCGACTTCAATCACCTGTCCGAAGGGTAAGGACTCTTTCGTTTCATTGTATTGATTCACCCAAATTGCGTCCAAACCAAAGGTGCTCGCACCACTCACATCCCATTGATTTGAAGAAAAGAAAAGTGCATCCTCTTTCTTTACATCAAGCTGATTTAATGCCATTTGATAGACCTCAGGACTGGGTTTATATTTGCGGATTTGATCAACAGAGAGCAGGGCATCTAAATCTTTATGAATGCCCGTTCGAGTAGCTCCATTTTTTAACATTTGTGGCGTACCATTAGAAAGGATGGCTGTTTGTTTTCCATTAACTCGGAGAGTTTTCAGGAGTGCTTCAGCTGAACTGATCAGCGTAGGTTGGTCGTAAACTGGTAACAATAGTTCTGCGATCCGTTCGTCCGCCACACCTACTTTTCGCATCGCATAATCCAAAGCTTCTTTGGTTACTTCATTGAACGGGACATAAGCATTCATTTGGTTCCGAAGCCAGCTATATTCCAATTGTTTTTTCCTCCAGATTAATAATAATTCGCCAGCCTTACGACCGATGATCCTTTCCAAAGAGTCTTCCAATGGCATGGTCTTAAACAATGTCCCAAATGCGTCAAAAATAAAGGTCGATTTTCTATAAAAAAGGTCCTTAGCCATGAATTCAAAATTTATAGTAGATTTTACAGCCTCTTCCGTGATTTTGTGCCAAAATTAATTAAATTAGCCAAACATATTTTCGAACCCTATAAATCTTTATTCAACTATGCATGCAAAAATTTCGGTTACCGTTAATGGTAAAGTTTATGAGCGTACAGTTGAGCCAAGAACCCTTTTGGTGTATTTTCTGCGTGAAGAACTAAGCCTAACAGGGACACATATTGGTTGTGACACTAGTAGCTGTGGTGCTTGTACGGTACACCTCGATGGGAAAGCTCTAAAATCTTGTACGATGTTAGCCGTTCAGGCTGATGGATGTCAAGTAACTACAATTGAAGGGATGGCACAGAATGGAGAAATGCATCCGTTACAGACTGGTTTTCATGAGGAGCATGGTCTACAGTGTGGATTCTGTACTCCAGGTATGATTATGGTCGCTGCTGACCTTTTAGAAAACAACCCTGATCCAAGTGAGCATGAGATTCGTGAAGCTTTGGAAGGTAATTTCTGCCGTTGTACCGGGTACCATAACATCGTGCGTTCTATCCAGCACGCAGCTAAGCGAATGCAAACTGCAACCGCTTAATTGTTTGGTATTTCTTTGGCCTACGTGCCGATTATTTATTTCTCTTTAACTCAATAACTGAAAAGATATGACTTTAATAGGATCCTCAGTCAAACGCGTGGAAGACAAACGCTTCTTGACAGGTAAAGGTCAATATACCGATGATATCAAAATACCCGGTATGACTTATGCTTGTTTTGTGCGAAGTCCACATGCGCATGCAAAAATAAATGGTGTAGATACTTCCAGAGCAGAATCAATGCCGGGAGTTGTAAAAATATATACGGGAGCAGATGTTGCTGAACTTAATGGTGTGCCTACCGGGTGGCAGGTAAATTTCATCAATGGTGAAACCATGAAAGAACCTAAGCACCCACTATTGGTTGCGGATAAGGTAAAACACCTTGGTGATGCGGTCGCAATGGTGATCGCTGATTCGTATGCGGAAGCAAAAGATGCGGTGGATGCGATAGTGGTAGATTATGAGCCATTACCCGCAGTAGTTAATCCGAAGGATGCTGCCGCTGAAGGTGCTCCAAAAGTACACGATGATCTGCCGGACAATATGTGTTTTGATTGGCAGCTTGGTAATGAAAAAGCAGATGTAGATCAAGCTATCGCAAATGCTCATCATGTTACTAAACTGGAATTCATAAACCAACGGGTGGTTCCGAATGCCATGGAGCCCAGAAGTGCCATAGGTCACTATGAAGACCAAAATGAAAAGTATACCCTTTACACTTCCACTCAGAATCCGCATTTAGTAAGATTATTACTTTGTGCATTCGTTCTTGGGATTCCAGAACATAAAGTGAGAGTTGTTGCTCCGGATGTAGGAGGTGGATTTGGTTCGAAAATATTCCACTATACGGAAGAAGCACTTGTCATTTGGGCATCTAAAGAAATCGGCCGACCAATTAAATGGACTGCTGAGCGACGGGAAAGTTTCCTGACTGATGCTCATGGACGTGATCACGTAACTACAGCAGAACTTGGCCTGGATGCAGAAGGTAATTTTACCGCTTTACGGGTAAAGACTCACGCTAACCTGGGTGCTTATCTTTCAACCTTTGCACCTGCGGTACCTACATATTTGCATGGTACTTTATTGCAAGGACTGTACACTACTCCATTAATCCACGTACATGTTGATGCGATGTTTACGCATACTAATGCTGTAGATGCATATCGGGGAGCAGGACGACCTGAAGCCACCTACCTATTGGAGCGACTGATAGATACAGCAGCTTTAGAAACCGGAATGGATCCGGTAGAATTGAGAAGAAAAAACTTTATCGATGCATTTGATGGTGTAGATCAACCAGGGTATCAGACTCAAGTTGCATTACAGTATGATAGTGGAGATTATCATAAAGTATTAGACAGAGCACTTGAGATGGTCGGATACGAAGAATTCCGAAAAGAACAAGCTGCACTTGATAATGGAAAATTAATTGGAATTGGTTTCTCAACCTATATCGAAGCTTGTGGTATTGCTCCATCTGCTGTTGTAGGTGCTTTAGGTGCCAGAGCTGGTCTATTTGAGTCTGCTCAGGTACGAGTTCAACCTACGGGTAAAGTAAGTGTATACTCGGGATCTCATTCACATGGTCAGGGGCACGAAACTACCTTTGCGCAGATTGTTGCAGATCGATTTGGTATTCCGATGGAGGATGTAGAAATCGTCCATGGTGACTCTGAAGCCGTAGCATTTGGAATGGGAACCTACGGATCTCGAAGTCTCGCCGTTGGTGGATCAGCGATTGTTAAATCCATGGATAAAGTCATGGAAAAAGGTACTAAGATTGCTGCTCACCTACTGGAGGCCAATCCGGATGATCTCGAATTCGGAGAAGGAAAGTGGACCGTAAAAGGAACCGACAAATCTGTTGGCTTTGGTGATGTATCACTCACTGCCTATGTCCCGCATAATTATCCAGAAGGCTTAGAGCCAGGACTTGACTTTAGTAGTTTCTATGATCCTGCGAACTTCACTTATCCATTCGGAGCTCACGTAGCTATCGTGGAAATTGACAAAGAAACAGGTAAGGTTACACTGAAACGTTTTATTGCAGTTGATGATGTAGGGAATGTAATTAACCCAATGATCGTTGATGGTCAAATTCACGGAGGTTTGGCTCAGGGAATTGGGCAAGCTTTACATGAAGGAACGATTTATTCAGAAGATGGTCAGCTTATCAATGGTACTTACATGGATTATGTAATGCCAAGAGCAGATGATTTCCCAATGTTTGAAATCGATCGTACCGTCACTCCATGTCCCCACAACCCTCTTGGTGTCAAAGGTGCTGGAGAAGCTGGTTGTATCGGTTCAACACCTGCAGTAGTAAATGCTGTAATGGATGCACTTAAAGGATATGGCATTCATGATGTAGAAATGCCGGTTACTTCCGAAAAGGTCTGGAACGTCATCCATGGAAACAGTTAATATTGTTGATCAATATTAGCTTAAGTGATAATTTAATTTTTCATTGAAAAATGTAAACTAAAAAATATGATTCCTTCTCAAGTGGCCTATCAACGGCCAACGAATATAAATGATGCTTTACAGTTGATCAACGACTTGGGAGACGACTGTAAAATACTCGCAGGCGGGCATAGTCTCATTCCGGTAATGAAACTGCGCTTAAACGATCCGGAAAATCTGATTGATATTACAGGTATCGCGGAGCTTAAAGAAATTCGCGATAACGAAAAATCAATTACCATTGGTGCCTGTGCGACTCATGCTGATATAGCTAATAATGCTGCACTTAAAGCAGCTTGTCCAATGATCCCTCATGCTGCCAGTATGATTGGTGATATTCAGGTTCGTAACTTCGGGACAATTGGCGGTAGTATTGCTCACGCAGATCCTGCGGCTGACTGGCCAGCAGTTCTCTTGGCATCTAATGCCTCTGTCGTTGTTAAAAGTGTAAACGGACAAAGAGAGGTAGACATTGATCAATTCTTTAAGGGCTTATTTCAGACAGCCGTTGAAGATGGAGAAATGATTACTGCAATCCGTATCCCTAAGACTGGGTTTAACAAGAACTCTACTTATGTAAAGTTTGTACAACCTGCATCTCGATTTGCGATTGTAGGCTGCGCAGCAGCTATCGATAAGGATAGTGAAATTCGTGTTGCATTTAGCGGCGTGAGTGCTACTCCTTTCCGGGATACCGGCATCGAAAATGCACTCAAAGAAGGTCAATCTGTCGAAAGCGCAACTGCAAATATTGCAGAAGGCGTAAGTGTCATGAGTGATCACTTTGCTAAAGCGAATTACCGTAAGCACCTGGCAGGCGTTTATGCTCGAAAGGCTTTGAGTCAGCTTGTGTAATTATAGAGTTTAGACGAAGCGTTTGGGGCTATTAATTATTAGCGCAAGTTGC
>JAHDHW010000030.1:0-28109 GCA_020631105.1 Saprospiraceae bacterium
GATGCGCTTTTTCCCAGTCGCCATTTGCATCATACCATAATGCTTGTAATGCTGTTGGCAAGGATTTGTCTGGGTGACTTTGGTCTAAGGAGGTTTTGAAATCTTGCAGGGTCATGGATTTAGTTTTGTTGATCTTATAATCTAGTCCGTAAATTCCTCTTTAATATAGAACTCTTATGTATTTTCGCCAAATGATGAAAGGCTTATTAGTTTATCGGATAAATAAGGATGATCCCTCTAATACCGGAGTGATCAAGAAGTGTCTGGCACAGCAAGAAGCGTTTAGTCATCACGGTATACAAACTGATATGCTTTGGCTTTCTAAGAAAGGGGTTTTAAAAAATAGTGAGCTGATTAAAGCAATTGAACTTCCTCCTCATTCTTTAAAAGTTTATGGGTTTTATTTTTTCTATTTTGGAACAATCCTGAAATCTCTCGAATCAAAAGAACAGTATGACTTTATTTATTTGAGACATCCTTTTTTTGATCCTTTGTTAGTATCTGCTTTGCAACAGATCAAAAAAAGAAACCAGGATATCAAAATTATTCTCGAAATAAACACCTACCCATATGACGCAGAACCTAAGAGAATCCTTCATAAAGCCAGTCTTTCTATGGATAAATATTTTCGAAAGAATGCACATCAGTATGTGGACCGCATTGTCGATTATGGAGTCAGAAAAACGATATGGCAGATTCCTACCTTAAGTATCCGAAATGGAATTAATCTGGACAATATTCCTTTTGCTAAAAGGAAATCCAATGATGGAAAACTTCGCATGATTGCTGTAGGCAACTGGAGTTACTGGCATGGCCTTGACCGCTTAATTTTGGGTATAAAAGATTATATTGATAGAGGGGAGAGAGCGGCTATTGAATTATTGATTGTTGGCGACGGACCAGAAACGGAATCCTTAAGAAACTTAGTGAATGAGTATAACTTAGGAGAGCGGATTATA
This sequence comes from Saprospiraceae bacterium, assembly GCA_020631105.1. Classification (GTDB taxonomy): domain Bacteria; phylum Bacteroidota; class Bacteroidia; order Chitinophagales; family Saprospiraceae; genus JAHDHW01. The sequence goes on from JAHDHW010000030.1 coordinate 960, forward strand.
TTTTCTCCCGCAACATTTGGGACGGATTTGGATAAACTTTTTGAATCTGCTGATGTAGGTATCGGAACCTTGGGACTCCATCGAAAAAATGTAACTCTTGATTCTTCTTTAAAACATAGGGAGTATTGTGCTCGTGGTTTACCTTTTATACTTTCTTCCCCTGATTTAGATTTTCCTGATGATCTGAATTTTATACATTATGTCCCATCCAATGATGATAGGATTGATATTGTAGAACTAATAAAATGGTATGCTCTGGTTGAAGATCGTACATTGATCCGACAATATGCAGAAAGACAAATCACCTGGAAAGCACAGCTAAGACCAATCGTCAATCATTTATTGCAATGATGTTTTGTCAATTTGCGCATTAGTACTTTTAGGTTTTGTCCTGTTTACCGGACAAATAGCTTGAATGATATTGAGGTATTGGTCTATAATTATTTTTTCATCAAATACCTCTAGCGCCAATCGCCTACTCTGTAAAGACATTCTCTTAAATGCAGAACCATCTAGGTGATAGATTTTTTCCATTGCATTAGCTAATGCGGCAGCATTTTTTACAGGCACGATTATTCCGTTCCCATCCACTGTCTCTTTACATCCGGCAGTATCTGTTGTTATGACCGGCTTTCCCATAGCCATTCCTTCTAAAATAGCTCTTGGCATTCCTTCGCGGTAAGAAGGTAAGACGACTACATCTGCTTTTTTGATGTATTTTCTGATTTCATTGGTAGGCCCAAGATAATGGATGAATTGACCTTCCACCCATTGTAACAGATCTGATTTTGAAACAAGAGAAGGGTTTTTTGCTTCGGATTCACCAACCACCCAAAATTCTGCTTTCGGCAACCTATTCCTCAATTGCTTTGCTGCTTTTACAAATTCAATAATCCCTTTGTCATATAGCAACCTGCCAATAAAAAGGAAAACAAATTTACTTTGATTGGCAGTAACAGAAAGTGGCCTGAAATAATTAGTATTTACTCCTGAACCTGGGATGATTTTCGCTTGCTGTTCTTTAATTATTCTATTATCGAGGAATAATTGGCGGTCATCGGAGTTGTGGAATATTACTTTTTGTAGCTTTTGGAAAGCGTAGCGATAGAGTCTTTTTACAATAGAGTTTGTAAGTCCTTTATTAAGAAAAGTATAGCCTAGTCCGGTAATGGTAGAAATAGAATTTAAGCCCGCTAATTTTGCTGCAATGCTTCCAAATATATTAGGCTTAATGGTATAGTGAAGAATCAGGTCTGGAGATTCTTTTTTGTAGATCTGGTATAACTCTTTCGTTAGAAGTAAATCTTTAGCAGGGTTTTTACTTTGAGGAGCCAGATGCTTTAGGGGGATATGCTTTGTAAAATAACTTTCATTCAAATAATGAATATACTCGTCTACAGGAGCGATCACTATTATTTCATATCCTTCAGAATGAAGCCTCTTAATTAATCCCTGTCTGAAGTTGTAGATATTCCAGGTGGAATTAGTAACAAGTGCTATTTTCTTTTGCATTAAAAATCGGTATTGCGGGTGTGTTTATTTTTTGTTTGTTACAGATATTCCCCCTTACCCTGCTTCTCCAATCCTTTCGTCAATGTTTTGATCTCTTGCTCCTTCGATTTAGGATAGATAATCAGGACATCCTCCTCATCGACGATAATATAATTATCGATATCTCGCAAAACTACTAATTTATTTTTAGGTACCCGAACCAATGAGTTAGTAACATCATCAATTTGGATATTATCTCCTTGTAGGACATTGCCGAATTCATCCTGATCGGATTCTGCATGAAGAGAAGCCCACGTTCCCAAATCGGACCATCCAAAATCCACAGGAATAGTGTAAATGTTTTTAGCTTTTTCCATGATGGCGTAGTCTACGGATATTTTAGGCGTCGTAGGGTAGTACTCATCAATAAATGCCTGCTCTTCCGTAGTATTGAATACCGCTCGATTTTGACCAAGAATGTCATAAATTTCCGTGGCATTTTTCTGAAACGCGGATAAAATACTCTTCGCTCTCCAGATGAATATTCCCGCATTCCAAAGGTAATCACCGCTCGCCAGAAAAGTCTTTGCCTTATCATGATCTGGCTTCTCTGTAAACTGGACTACCTTATGTACTCCTCCAATATTATCATTTTCATGTGGGGCTTCCACATTTTCCTGATTATAATTGATATAGCCATAGCCAGTGTCAGGGCGGGATGGACGGATGCCCAGAGTACAAAGCGCATCTTCTCTGCCTGTAAAATCCAGGGCTTTTTCTAAAGCAAGGGTGAATATGTCTTCTTTTAGGACAACGTGGTCCGAAGGTGCAATGATAAAATTAGCCTCCGGATCAAGCGCTTGTAATTTAAACGCTGTGTAGGCCACACAAGGAGCTGTATTATTACGAGAAGGCTCGCATAGAATCTGATTGTCTGTTAGTTCGGGAATATGCTCCTTACAAAGATCCTTGTACATCCCATTGGTAACGATAAATATATTTTCTGCTGGTGCAACAGCAAGGAATCGTTCAAAAGTGAGTCGGATTAATGATTTGCCGACGCCAAGTATATCCATGAATTGTTTGGGACGTGCAACCCGACTGGCAGGCCAAAAACGACTGCCAATTCCTCCAGCCATGATGGCTACGTACGTGTTCGATTTTTCCATATTTTAAGCATCCTCGATTTATGGTTGGGGCGGCGCAAAGATATGAAATTTTCTACTCAACCATAATTTCATCAATAAAGACCCAGCAGGGCGCACCTGGTGCCGGATGCCAGGCCGGATTCTTCCGATTACTCAAGGTTTTGACGCGCACATATCTTGCCTCCTGAGCATCAAATTTGAGGATAAAATTGCTTAAAACAGGTGGTTCTGGCCCTTCTGTAGTTGGAATTATTCGCTGAGCTACGTCTTTGAATACCTTGCCATCGGTGCTGAGTTGTACCTCTATACCTTTCGGGAAGAAAATATAAGAACCGGTAGCTTCTAATGCGCTAACGGAAACGCTGCTAAGCTCAGCGGCTTCGCCTAAATCCAGCGTCGCAATAAAATCTTTGCCTTCGTAACCCAGCCACTTGCCATCAGTGAAACTGGTAGAACCTTTTACAAAATCAACTAGAGTTGTACCGCCTTCTCCTTTATAGCGGTCATTTGGAGGGGTATTTAATTTGACAGCTTGGGCTTTATATTTTGCTTTTACGACGGTACGAGTAGCCGGAGCACTCGTTTCCCAACCTTTTTTATGCGCAATGACCTGAATCTCTGAAGTCTCGGTAAGGGTTAAGGAACCATCGTATTTCGACGAAGTCGAATCAGGGGGCGTTCCGTCCAGCGAATAAAATAAATCCACCCCGCGGAAATTAATATCAAAAGTTACTTTTACAGAGTCTACAAAAATATCTTTCTCTACATTGATGATTGGTGGTTTCAGGGTAGCGTCCCCAAATATTTCTTTATCTACACCAGTATTGACCTGAAGCCTTGGTTTTGCTTTTCGTAGATTTTCCAATGCAGTAGGACTGATGTTAGTCCGCCAGAGGTAAAGGTTTTCTAAGCTTGTAAATTTACTTAAGGATTCAATTGCACCGTCTTCCAGCGGAGTATTATATAGGTTTAAGTAGTTGAGGTATTTTAATTCCTTCAGCTCGTTAAAGGCTTGACCCGTTACGGAAGTCTGTGCTAAAGAAAGACGCGTAAGGTGGGGAAAGTCAGCCAGATACTCTGCCAGATTATCATCCATATTGGTTTTGCTTAGATCAAGATCAATAAGTTGCTCGCTGATAGATCTAAGTTTTTTAAGCATTCGTTTGGAGATATCTTGCCGGCCACTCATGGAGAGACTGATAAATGGTTCGTTCTCTGCCATTAGCAAAACGGGCAGTCCTGCTTGCTGTAGTTCTAGTAGCGTGCCTGGAGTTGGAGGTTCTACTTCTAAAGCAAAAACACTGTTGTCTACTTGAACATATTTTGCGAGGATAGTTTTGATATCTTCCGGTTGCTCCACTTCCGCAACGATTTTGTCGAATGGCGCTTTTTGTGCTACCCACCATTCAAGCAAAACTAATTCATCTTCGGTTAATTGCTTTTTCCCTTTAGGGGGCATATGCTCTTTTTCTTCTAGTGGAAGGTGTGCACGATTTAGGAATAAACTATTTTTAAGATCTCCGGAAACGAACATCGGTCCGGTTTTACCTCCTGCTTTTATGCCTTCAATTGTTGTCATTAAAAGTTCACCTTTTATTTTCGATTCGTTATGACAACTAACACATTTTGCTTTGAAGATCGGACGGACTAAATCATTAAATATTTGTGCACTATCCATATTGGCGATGGCAAGAGGCTCATCACTTTCTTTTGGGCTAAAGGGCTCCGTTAAAAAATCACTACCATGCGTTAAGGAGCCGCCAATATGTCCCGTAGCTCCAAGCAATAAAATCAGACCACCGAAAGCAGGTAAAAAATATTTATTTACTGTTTGACCTTTTTGTGATTTAAATAATAAAAAGACGACTATAGAAACGAATGCCGTTGCAATGCCTAACCACTGATGTTTGCCAAGCATTTCTTCATTATACCCCCCCTCTAAGGAAAGCAGATAACCGGAGCCTGCTGCAAAAATTGCACTCCACATTCCAATTTGTAAGGAGAGCCCTACGGCTGGTTTTAAATTGTGATACTTAGGTTTACGGCTAAGCCATGCCATCAAAAAAGCAATGAATAAAATCCCAATAGGCAGGTGAAGCACTAAAGGATGTAAACGACCAAAAAATTGAGTGATATCCATTGCTGTAAAATTCTAATTGTTTTTGAAAAAATCAATTTTTCCATCTTGTCTGATGCTCCACCTTCCATCTTGTTCACAGGAGCTTGCAGTAATCTCGAAGAGATGTGGCGTGGTAAATAGTTTAAGGTTTAAATCACAGGGTTTGTCTCCAGCAGGAATTTGTAAGGCTTCGGTTTTATCTAAATAATGCCCGTGTTTTTTTAATTGATTTTGTTGCTGGAAATATAATTGCCACAAAATCCATTTGACCTGCTCGTCCGGTTTTTGCTCAAAAGCGATCTTTTTTTCTCCTGGGGTTTCATCTGAGAATTGAACATAGCCCCATTGCTCTGGCATGTGCATATTGATAAATCCGGTAGGCGACCAAACCCAGTTATCTTCTGCTAAAGATTTACCCGTTGCAGCGTCTTTTCTTTTCTGATAATTACCATCAATGATATCCATTGTCCAGTCTACTCTGGAGAAATTTACGCGCCATTGATCATTATCCTTAGGTGGTTTTCCTCCGGCCGCTAATTCACGGAGTGCCTCCCAGGGTACCGCCATTTCTACTGCCCAATATCGATCCGTATCTGCTGGATTGTTGATTGTACCTTCAAGATGGATAGCTGATTTGATATCAGAAATATTCCAATAATCCAATACTTTGGGTTTGTTATCTGCTCGATAAGGGCGTAGTAAAATTAAATCCCAAAGCGTATTGAAAGCATTGACTTCTAATTCATAATAATTATGACCATCGCCGTCCGGATCAATAAAAATCTCAAAGTCATCATCATAAAAAATGACTGCGTCTCTCTCTGTTAAAGTTGCCCAGATATGCGGTTCTTCCATTTGTGCGTAGAAATAAAAATATTGATCATCCCATAGCATTTTGACTTGTGTATTATGTGTGGGCTTGGGTTTTAATGTTCCTTCTATATCAACAAAAGATTCGGTCCAATCAGCCTTACTCCAATCTTGTTCACTTGGTAGCCCGTCAATATTTATACTGGCCTGTGTTTTATAACAAACATAGGATTTAGGAGCAAAGGGGATAGGGTGAGTGTAGACTATTTCCGGATTTACGGAAATAGTAGGTGGCTGTTGTTCGCAACCCAGATACAAAATCAATCCGATGAAAATTATCCAATGCTTCATATTGATTCGATTAGTATTTCATCGATGAAGAGCCAGGGAGCAGTTCCTTTTCCCGGATGCCAATCGGGGATCGCTTCTTCTAAAGTGATTCGGATTTTTAAATATTTCGTTTTGGTCTCATTCGTCGGAACTCTAACGAATTCCAGGTTGGGTTTAGAGCCTTTTATCGTTCCTTCAAGTTCCTGTGTTATTACTTCAAAATACTCTTTACCATCTTTGGATGCTTCTACAGTAATTATGCGTGGTAAAAAAATCCAGGACCCTTGATCAGAGAGCAGACTAAAGGTTAAACTTTCTAAAGAGTGTGGATCAACCAATTCGATTTTGATTTCTAAATCTCCACCATTGAAGCCCATCCAGTGTTGGGTTCTGAAATTGGTTGATCCTTTTTGTCGGTCAAATAATCCTTTACTTCCTTTGCCTGGATAGTTTTCATTTGGTGCTCGATTCATATCAATTTGCCGGATAGGAATCGGGGGAGGAAGTTTGATGAATTGTTTACTGACAATATTACTTTTTTGGAAGTCTGTGTGGAACGCTCGAACTTTGAACAAAGTAGTTTTATTAATCTGAATGGGGCTTTGATAAACGGGGGAATCAATAGTCGGTTCACTACCATCAATGGTAAAGTGAAGCTGTGCCCCTTCTAATCCATGTGATAAATCAATACTGGTTTTTTTCTCAAAAAACGCAGTTCCATTGTGAATGCTTGGATCAGATAAGGTAAAAATATTAGCATCTGCGAAAGATGTTTTTGTCAAGGTTTGACCTGGTTGATTAGAGGTAGAACAGGCGAATGAAAATAATAAACAAACGCATATGCACAGTAGAAAGATTTTATTTTCTTTATTGGTTTTTATCATCTCAATTTGTACGAGTCAATTTAATAGGATAAGTTTTGCCGGAATTCCATTGAGCAACGTATAAGTTTTCTTCATCGTCTACACAAACATCATGTGGGTGGTGAAATATTTTTAAGGCTTGCTGCATGGGCTGCAGTCGGCCATTTTCGTAAACTGGTTGGTTGCCACCGGGAGCAGATATTAGCTGATTGTTTTTGTCGAGGATTGAAATGAAACCAGTATTAGGGGCTTTATCTCCAGACCAGATGGTCGCTAAATAAACATGCTCGCCCTTTATTACCGGCCGGCAAATATAAGCGCCCGGTAAAGGGATGACCTCTATTAGTTTTCCATCAAGTGTAAAGCGCTTTAACTCATTTCGTTCTCTGGCCGTAATTAGCAGACAAGGCTTACTAGGATCACGATCATCATAACAGATGCCATGAGCATTATCAAAATACTCGTCGCCTTTTCCTCTTCCTCCAAATACATTTAAAAGTTTTCCTTTAGCATCATAGTGCATGATGTATTGTGCGCCATAGCCGTCAGCGACATAGATATCTCCATTAGGCGTGATGGTTGTTTCCGTTGGAACATACTGCTCCGGTTTTTCATACTTTCCAGATTCCTTAGGGTAGGGGATTACCAAAACAATCCTCCCGTCGATAGTTGTTTTAATGATTTCATGTCGATTATTATCACTGATGTAAAGAAAGTCTTCTCCATTTTCATGATGTAATGTTAAGCCATGTGCGCCTGGAAATTCAGTTCCCCATACTTCAATTAACCGACCACTTTTATCATAAATAATCACATTGTTTTTGGTGTGATTGGTCAAAAGAATAATTCGTCCTTTTGAATCCTGAACCATTTCATGGCAATCATTAACCGGGTAATAATTGCTGTTTAACGCGCCCCAGTTTAAATCTATTTTGTAGCGATGCGTTCCATGACCGATCACCAGATCTTTCCATTCTTTATAATCCGTAAATCCAAAAGTGCTCATAGGCAAAAGTGTAGTACCAATTAGTGAAGAAATGGAGTTTTTTAAAAATGATCGTCTTTGCATTGCTATAGTATTTACCTTGAATTAGGCAAGAATATCGTTAACGACATGGCCATGTACATCTGTCAAACGGAAACGTCTTCCCTGGTATTTATACGTCAAGCGTTCGTGGTCAAGGCCAAGTAGCTTAAGCATAGTTGCCTGAAAGTCGTGGACATGTACAGGATCTTTTACGATGTTATAACCAAACTCATCTGTTTCGCCATAAACCATTCCTGGCTTTACACCACCTCCTGCCATGAATATGGTAAAGCAACGAGGATGATGATCCCGACCATAATTTGTATCTGTAAGTGTACCCTGAGAATAATTAGTTCGGCCAAACTCACCTCCCCAAATCACTAAGGTATCATCCAGCATGCCTCTTTGTTTGAGATCCATAATTAGAGCTGCAGTTGCCTGGTCCACATCCCGAGCCTGCCCCTCGATCTGAGAAGGAAGATTTTCATGCTGATCCCAGCCCATGTGGTAGAGCTGAATAAATCGAACATCCTGCTCCGCTAATCTCCTGGCCAATAAACAATTGGCGGCAAAGGTGCCCGGTTGCATAGAATCCGGCCCGTACATCTGATAAATGTGATCGGGTTCTTTTGATACATCAACAACATCCGGAACGGAAGTCTGCATTCGATAAGCCATTTCATATTGTGCGATGCGACTACTGATTTCAGGGTCACCAAATTCTTCTAGTTGTTTGGAATTAAGCTCCGCAATATGATCAAGCATTTTACGTCGGCTGGCCCGATCAATACCATCCGGATCTTTTAAATATAGAACCGGATCTTTACCTGAGCGAAACTGAACGCCCTGGTGTAAAGAATGTAAAAAACCATTACCCCAAAGACGGGAATAAAGTGGCTGTCCAAATTTTCGTCCGGTACCTCGAGAAAGTAAAACTGTAAATGTAGGGAGGTTATCATTCATACTCCCCATCCCATAGCTTAACCAGGAGCCGATACAAGGGCGTCCCGGCTGCTGTGAACCTGTTTGGAAAAAGGTGATTGCAGGATCATGATTGATAGCTTCTGTATGCATGGATTTTATGATACAAAGTTCGTCTACAATCTTAGAAGTATATGGCATCAGGTCACTCATCCAGGTTCCGTTCGAGCCATGTTGGGAGAAGTTGAACAAGGAACCAACTAACGGGAAAGAGGATTGCCCAGAAGTCATTCCGGTAAGACGTTGACCTTTTCGGATAGATTCTGGAAGATCTTCACCGCGACGTTGGTTGAGCAAAGGTTTGTAGTCAAATAATTCTAATTGAGAAGGTCCTCCACTTTGGAACAGATAGATCACCCTTTTTGCTTTTGGGGCAAAATGAAGTGCATCGAGAATACCCGCGCCGCTTTTGTCAGCGTTCAGTATACCATTGTCAGAGGGACTAAACAACTGACAACCTCCTAGCAAAGAAGAGAGTGCCGCTACACCAACACCCAGGCTTGACTTAGATAAGAAAGCCCGGCGATTCATTTGCATTTGTCTATCATTAATTATCTTATCTTTCATAATTGTCTAGCCTTTTGTGATGGTTTCATCAAGGTTAAAAATAACATTAGCAACGATAGTGTAGGCCGCTATTTCATGCTTGTCCAATAAGTCAACCTGCGGATATTCTCCTACTGAGAGGAGAGCGTTTACATCTTCAGGGGCTGTTGCAAAACGTTTCTGCTCTGCTTCAAAAAGCCCTTCGAGTTTTTGAAGTTCTTCGGCTTCTATATGGCGCGAAGTTGCTAAACGAAACATACGGGCAATGCGATCAGTGCTACTGGTTTCATTCTCGATTGACCGATAAGCGAGGACACGAGAGGCTTCAATAATTTGAGGATCGTTAAGCATTACTAATGCTTGTAATGGGGTACTTGTTGTTTGCCGTTTTACGGCACAAATATCTCTTGAGCTGGCATCGAAAGTCATCATGCTAGGAGGAGGGACCGTACGTTTCCAAAAGGTATAAATACTACGGCGATAAATTTTCGAACCTTTATCCCGGATGTATTTTGCCAGGCTACCGCCACCACCACCAATTGTTTCTTCCCAGAGTCCTGCCGGTTGATAAGGTTTGACGCTAGGTCCACCAATCGTTCGATCCAATAAACCACTTACTGCGAGGGCATGATCGCGGATCATTTCAGCAGTCAGTCGTAAGCGAGGAGCTCTTGCCAGAAGCGAGTTTTCAGGATCAAGTTCTAAGAGTTCATCTGTAACTTTTGCACTCTGCTGATAAGTAGCAGAGAGAACGATTGTTTTTAAGGTTGATTGTAGATCCCAGTTGCTATCCATCAGTTCCAGTGCCAGCCAATCCAGTAACTCCGGATGAGAGGGGAGAGCACCTTGATTACCAAAGTCATCGGGGGTGGCTACGATTCCTCGACCAAAACATTGTTGCCAAAGTCGATTGACCGTCACCCTTGCGGTGAGCGGGTGGTCTTTGTCAAAGAGCCAATTGGCCAATCCCATTCGATCTCTGGATAAACCCTCCGAGAAAGGTAAAATAGAGGCAGGGACATCTGAGCTGACCGGTGTTGTTGGCTTGTCATATGCACCACGGTCGAGAATATATGCCTGTCGTTTTTTCGGCATTTCTTCCATGACCATCAGTGGAATTTCTTTTAGTGTATCGAGATTTTTGATGAATTTTAATTTTTCATCAATTTCCTCTTGAGTCAAAACTATGTATGGTTTGGGAATCGCTCCATAGGGCTCAATGAGTCCTTCTTCGGGGACACTATTGAAAAAACTAAAAAGACTGAAGTAGTCTTTCTGCATGATCGCATCGTATTTGTGATCATGGCATTTTGCACATTCAAAAGTGAGTCCGAGGAATGCCGTCCCAAAAGTTTGCGTACGATCGGAAACATATTCTACTCGGTATTCTTCAGGAATTACACCGCCTTCCTGTGTGATTTTGTGGTTGCGATTAAATGCGGTTGCAATGATTTGCTCCCGACTTGGATTAGGTAAAAGATCACCGGCTAATTGCCAGGTGACGAATTGATCATAAGGCATGTTATTTTGAAAAGCGTGAATAACCCAGTCTCTCCAGGGGAACATGATTCTTTCGAGGTCGTCCTGATAGCCATGAGAATCAGCGTAACGAGCAAGATCGAGCCATTTTGAGGTCATGTGTTCCGCATAAGCATCCGTTTGCAATAAGCGATCGACCAGGTGTTCGTAAGCTTTTGGGCTATCATCCTGAATGAAGAGATCAATTTCTTCTAAAGTGGGAGGGAGGCCGGTAAGGTCAAAAGTAACTCTTCTGATCAGTTGTTCTTTGGTTGCCTGACCTACGGAATTTAGGTTTTGCTCTTGTAGTTTCGCCAGGACAAAATTATCAATGGGATTATTTATTATTCGCTGGTCCTGCGAGCTTTGATTAATGGCGGGGATTTCCGGACGTTCAATTGGAAGGAAGGACCAATGCTCTTTCCATTCGGCGCCTTGCGCTATCCATTTCTTTAAGATGTCTTTTTCAAATGCTCTCAATTTTAAATTGGACTCTGGAGTAGGCATTACATCATCAGGATTCTCTGTGTAGATGCGTTTTATCAAGGTGCTGCTCTCTATGTTGCCTGGTACAATAGCATAATGATCTTTGTCCTCCCCCAAAGCGGCGAAAGCTCCTTCTTTCGTATCAAGGCGTAGTCCTGCTTCTCGGCTATTGGCATCCGGACCATGACATTTGAAGCATCGATCAGACAGGATTGGTTTTACGTGGAAGTTGAAGTCGATTACTTCTGGAACTAACTCTGTGAGGGCAGCGCTGGAATTAACCTGCGTCTTTGCTACATTGGAATTTTGCTTTTGCTGGCAAGCCAGCGATGTGGATAGGAGGAAGACTGCAAGGATGCTAGCCCCTAGAATAAAAAAAGGAGAAGATATTTTTATTGGGATTTTTCTCATTGCAATTTACATTTAGCTGATAAGAGGTTTTATAAGTTACATAGCTTTTGTTTATTTGGGAGGGTATTTGTGTCTTTAGTCTTTTTTAAGAGATTTATTTTTTTTGATAAGCTCTATTCGTTGTTGGACGCAATCATAAGTGCGCCCGGCATCTTCGGGAGTGTTTAAAATGTAATCAGTAAGCTGATCGACTGTAGTAGTAGCAACATGCATTCGTGTATCGGAAGAAGCATAATAAATCAAGACTTCTCCATTTTCTCTTTTTACCCAGCCATTGCTAAAGACAACATTAGAGACATCGCCGACACGCTCAATTCCCATTGGTGCGATGAAGTGTCTGTCCAGTTTTCGAATGACCTTCCAGGGTTCATGGAGATCGCAAAGGAATAAATAGAGGACGTATCGTAATCCGGCAGCAGTTCGACGAACACCATGCGCCATATGAAGCCAGCCAATATCTGTTTTGATAGGTGCAGGGCCAAGGCCATTTTTTACTTCCTTTACGGTATGGTATTTTTTAGGATCTATTATCAGTTCCTTTTCTAATTTTGGATAATTGATATCCTTACAAGTTCCCCAGCCAATTCCACCTCCGCCACCGGTTTCAATAAATCCATCCATCGGGCGAGTATAGAAAGCGTATTCACCATTTACAAATTCCGGATGCAAAACACAGTTTCGTTGCTGAGGCGAAGAAGACATAATATCGGGTAAGCGTTCCCAATTGATTAAATCCTTAGTCCTCGCCAGACCACTTTGTGCAATTGCAGCAGAAGAGTCATGAGGTTTGTTTAGGTCTTTTCGCTCTGCACAGAATATTCCATAAATCCATCCATCTTCGTGTTCTACCAAACGAATATCGTAAACGTTCATATCCGGATCATCCGTCTGTGGCATCACAATAGGGTAGTCCCAGAATTTAAAATTATCAATACCGTTTTCGCTCTCTGCCACTCCAAAGAAAGACTTGACATCATTACTTTCGATACGCGGGATTACAAGTATTTTTCCATTCCATTCTATTGCGCCAGCATTAAAAACAGAGTTGACCTCAAGCCTCTCCATAAATAGCGGATTGCTTTTGTAGTCGAGATCATAGCGCCAATCCAGTGGTATATGGTTAGGGGTCAGGATTGGATTTTTATAGCGATGAAAGATACCATTATAAAAATCAGTCACTGGCGGGTTCGGTTCATTAAGCAGTCTTTGATGTTCATCAAAAACGTGCTGCTTTCTTTTTTGAAAGGTAGCTTTTTGTGAATTGTTGATCTCGATCATCAAAAGTTAGTTTTCATGGAAAATGAAATCGAGTTTTCCCGTGAGTAGGTTTTGTTTACAGGGAGCAAAGAAAAGAAACACAAAATACAACAGATGAAGGAAAATTTCAGAAAAACACAGATGAGATTTTTGCTCATCTGTGTTTAAGTACAACTGTATGAAACTTAAAATATTATTAATCTGTACGCCAAACGATACCATGCATGACGTACAGATTAAGAAAATTACTTATCCCACCAAACTGGAACTTTCAGCATGCTAGCGAAATCAGAACCAAGGTTCTGACGGCTAAGTGCTTCTTCGAAATTAGGATTAAGCCCTAATTCACCCTGTGGGTAAACCATACGTACTGGAATAGTACCATTGGTCACATTACTAGGGTGATTAGTTGGTGTAAGTGTTGGATAACCCGTTCTTCTCCAGTTTGCATAGGCTTCGTACTCATTTAAGAAAGTAGCTGCCCAGTACTGCCAACCAATAGAAGAAAGTTCTCCATCGTAAGGATTATTAGCCAGGTAATCATCAACTGCAGCATCATCTACAGCAAGTCCGCCATCATAAATAGAGTATTGTTGCATCGCTGCTCGCACCCCATTATTATAATGATCTGCTGCGTTACCAGAGCTCCATCCACGTTCAGCAGCTTCAGCAAGCATTAATTCTACTTCAGCATAAGTTTGGAAAACCATAGGCGTAGCAACGCTTACGAGTGTTGAATTAACTCTGTCGAAATTATCCGTTGAAGTACCTGTTGGATTATCCTGAATGGTAGTTTCATCTAATCCATTAGGTAAACCATTATGTGCGCCACTTCCGTCTGCAGGAAGTTCTCCCAGGATATCTAAACGAGGATCACCCGTCGCTAACATCCAATCAACCAGTGTATTACTAAGTCGAGGACAATCATCACCAAAGCCATTAGATTTATCTAATACCTCACCGATGCCATTCATGTTAACACCTTCTGGTCCGTTAGTGTGTTGCAAGAAAGCGATATCATCATTGCTGGTCATAACGCCACCAGATATTGCTTTGGAAGCCCATGATTGAGCAGCGCCAGCGTCAACTTCTGACATACGCATTGCTAAACGAAGCATCAAAGAGTTACCGAATTTTTTCCACTTGTCAATATCACCACCATAGATAAGGTCAGATCCGCCGAAGCCGCCAGTGCTAAGTTGACCAATTGCCTGCTCTAACTCATTTAGCATATCTGCATAGATAGCAGACTGCGCATCATATTTAGGAAAGTCGATTCCTTCGAGGAATCCTTTTCCAGCTTCAGAGTATGGAATGTCTCCGTATAAATCTGTCAATCTGTGGAAAATAACCACCCGCCAAATTCTGGCCATTCCGAGCATGGTTTGATCCCCAACTTCACCTTGTTGTAAAGTATTGATCAAATCTTGTACATCTTTTACCTGCTCGCTATAAGCACGATCAAATAAAGAAGAAGAATAACCAGCATTATAAGTATACTTATCTCCGGTCCAATAGCCACAAACAGCAGCCATATGTTGAACCATCATAGAGGAATAAATTAAACCTGCTCTCCAGTTTTCGTATCGACCACCGGAAGTTCTTAATTGAACCCAGGACATTTGGAAGTTAGGGTCAATCTCATTTGCAGCAGTAGGATTAACATTGAGTTCTTCAAACCCATTGTCACAGGAGGTGTACGTCAACATACACGCTGCCAGGATTAAGAGATATTTTGAGAATTTCATTTGTAAATAATTTTGAGTCCGGGCATTAGACCCGGAACTTGCTTTTAAAATTAGAATCGTACACCAAGGTTAAATTGTAAAGAGCGAGTTTGCGGCACTCCAAACATTTCAAGACCTTGTCCATTTCCTGCACTATAGGTAGACTCCGGATCGATGTTGTCTACTGCGCTGGAGATCAACCAAAGGTTTCGTCCTGCGACACCCAAAGAAATTGATTCAAAAGGTAAATCTCCAAGCATGCTTTTTGGAATACTGTAAGAAAGTACGAGTTCTCTTAATTTTACAAAGTCTGCATCTTCGATAAACTCTTCAGAGATTCCAAATGCAATACGACCATAATAATCTTCAATATCAGTATTTGCTACCGGGCCAATACCACCTTCACGACCTTCAAGCGTATTCTGGTGTAAACCTCTGAAGTATGCATAAGCATTTGTTGCAGCATAGATCTGACCACCGAATTTAGAATCGATCAAGAAGCTAAGAGTAACGTTTTTGTAAGTGAAAGAGTTATTGATACCAAAAGAAGTAGGGTGAACACCTGTTCCGAAAGGCATAAAATCACCTTGTAATGGCAATCCATTATCATCAAGCAGGATATTACCACTTCCATCTCTCTGGAAAGCAAATCCCATGATCTGGCTGTAAGGTAAACCCTCTACATGATGAATGTAAGCATTACGCGTACGGCTTTCAGCTACACGGATACTCTCTTCATCTTCCTGAGTTTCTGTTAATAAACTAACTACCTCATTATTGTTTTGAGAGAAGTTAAGCGAAACGTCCCAAGTGAAATTCGTAGTTCTTACTGGTGTACCGAATAATAATAATTCGAAACCAACATTTTCCATTCTACCGATATTAACCACCTTTGAACCATATCCAGAAGTAGGAGAAACAGCAGCATTCAGGATGTCATTTTTAGTTTGACGGTTGTAGAATGCAAGGTCAGCTCCTAAGCGATTATTAAATAATCGGAAATCGAAACCAATTTCAAACTCTGTAGATGTCAATGGTGTCAAACCTTCGTTAGGAATAGATCCATTGTTGATTCCACCAAGAGCGTTGCCAGAGTGTCCCTGACCAAAAATACCATAAGTCAATCCTAGTAAATAAGGAGTTTCTGCAGCACCAACACCACCCACTTCACCATAAGCTACTCTTAACTTAGCATAAGTGACTTCCTTTGGCATAGAGATTAGATCAGAAAGCACTGCACTTGCTCCAACAGAGTAGTAAAGCTTGTTGTTATCAGAAGTTCCATCCGCATTTGTCAATGTAGAGAACCAGTCACTTCTGATAGTACCTGTTAAGTAGATTGCATTTTTAAGTGCGATTTCAGCAGAACCAAAGACAGAATTATTCTGCCATTCGCTGAAATTATAGATTGTACTACGATTCGCCAGGTTATTAAGGGTATGTAAGAATGGTACACTAAAGTTACCACCAGAACCCCCAAGTACTTCACGTTTGTTTCGGAGCTGGTTACCACCCACGAATATATTTAATCCAATATCTTGAGTAATGTCTTTGTCATACCCAAGGATTAACTCTGTATTTAATTCGCTAAACTCATTATTCTGCTCATCCATTCCTCCAAAGTTAGAGTAAGCGGTTCCATAAGGCGTAAGGTTAGTACGTCTTTGATTATAGCGATCTAAACCAATACGACCACGAGCATATAAGCCATATCCGATATCATAACGTAGCTGAACGTTACCAATCAAGCGGTTTTTAGTAGAGTTTGCTTTAAATTGATGCGCACCCCACCAAGGGTTGGTTACGAATACATTATCGTTGAATTGTAATTCAACACCATCCGCATTAGCACCTAATTTGTCACCAGGACCTTTTAGGTCATCTACATTAATACTAGCAGGTAAAGACCATACAGTATAGTTCGAGTTACCTGGAGAATCAGATAAACGAGGTCGATTGTTTACACTTTCGTTTACGTAAGTAATACCAATAGTAGAAGTGAATTTTTCACCGAAATTTGCATTAGTCTTCATTGTGAATGTGTATCGATCCAAACCAGAGTTTGGCACTACATCATTATTATTCAATGCTGAACCAGAGAAACGGAAGTTATAGTCCTGGTTTCCACCAGTTAATGCTAATGTGTTAGAGTAAGTTACCCCTGTTCTGTAAAAACGATCCAGGTTGTCACCAACATCAGAGTAAGGACGGCTTGTACCGTCAAACTGCATAACACTACTACCGTCTAATCTTCCACCCCATGCATATAAACCATTAGCAAAAGCTTCCTCCTGCGTAGTAGGCTTAACTCCTCTACGACCATGACCATATTGGTCTTGGAAATCGAGGAAGTTATTTACTGTCTCGGTTCGAACTTGCGAGTTGAATTCTACACCTAATCCTTTTCGGTTAGTACCGGATTTTGTAGTAATCAGGATCACCCCGTTAGATGCACGGAAACCATAAAGTGCAGCTGCTGAGTTACCTTTTAGGATGGTATAAGATTCAATATCATCCGGATTTAAACTTGAAATTCCATCTCCCCAGTCTTGACCACCCCACATACCGGCAGACCCTAAGTTAGTATTATCTATGGGTACTCCGTCAACTACGTATAAAGGTTGGTTATTACCAGAAATAGAACTATTACCACGGATGACAACTCTGGTTGATCCACCAGCACCAGTGGCTGTGCTGGCGACATTTACACCAGCGACTTTACCAGAAAGAGATTGTATTACATTCATGGCTCGAGCTTGAGAGAAATTTTCACCACCCACTTCCGTTACCGAGTAGGCAAGTGCTTTTTTATCTTTTTCGATACCTAATGCCGTTACTACAACCTCGTCTAGAGCTACACCTTCTTCAAGGCGAACAGCTAAATTGGTTTGATCACCAACTAAAATGGTTTGTGTTCCGTATCCAGTGTAAGAAAAGACAAGCGAAGCACCTTCCGATACTTCAATCGTAAAATTACCATCGATATCGGTAACAGCACCGTTGGCTTTTCCTTCTTCAGCAACGGTAACCCCAATCAATGGGAAACCGTCTGATCCGGTAACATTTCCAGTGACCCGTTGTTGAGCCACTAACGTTATTGATCCTGCGAGCAGAAACAATAAACAGAGTAAATGATTTTTCATAATGAAATGTTTTGATTAGAAAACTAGTTATCAATAGGGTTACAAAAGAGATAAGACAAGGTGACTATGAGCGGTTGTGTTATCTTATTTTGTATGACTATAATTTAAAGTCCAAAGTAAATGTAGGAAATATTTTCAAACTGTGTACGCACACAGTCCAATTTTTTTATTTATTTTTGACTTGTTAACCGTTTTATATTTGGTTCGATGGCTTGAGAGAATGTTGTACCTTTATGTTACACTGACCAGAAGTAGTTAGCATTAGAAGCAAACCGTTTCGCGTCATGTATAGTTAATTGGCTAACAAGGAATAAAAATGAAATCTCGAATAGGAATAAAAGACATTGCACTTAAAGCAGGTGTATCAAAAGGGACCGTTGATCGTGTGTTACACGATCGAGGGAATGTATCTCCTGCAGCCCGTGAGAAGGTGGTTAAAGCAATGAAAGAGCTTAATTATGAACCTAATGTCATAGCGAGTGCTTTAGCGTCGAACCGAATTTGGAAGATTGCGGTATTAATACCGGACTCTACCCATGATTCTTTCTGGTTGCAACCAGAAGCTGGAATTCTTAGAGCGAAGAAGGCATTACGGGACTATGGTGTTCAAATTGATTTCTATCGATTTAGAGATGCGGACCAGAAACATTTCAAGAGTTGCGCAAAAAAAATTCTGAATAATGAATACGACGGATTATTATTATCGCCAAGTTTTTTGAAAGAGGGGCAAGAGGTGTTGGAGAAGTGCGAAGCGCAGGGCTTACCTTATATACAGATCAATGTGTTTCTTAAAAGAGAAAGCCCTTACTTCTTATCTTACATTGGTCAGGACTCTTATGCCAGTGGCAGACTGGCAGGGAAGCTTTTAAATTTTGGAATTGAGGAATCTAGCGCAGTCCTTGTTCTACATTTGGAAGAGAGCGCTTATAATGCTAAGCATCTGGTAGATAAAGAAAATGGCTTTACTGATTTTTTTGCAGATCATGCGGATCGGAATATTGACATCTACAAAGGTACCTTTGGAGATGTCTTCGATAAAAATAAATTAGAAGCTTATGTGATCAAGCTTTTAACGAAACATCCCAATATTCGAGGGATATTTGTAACCACATCGAAGGTATTTCATATTGTTCGAATCCTTGAGAAAATTGGCAGGACAGATATCAAGCTTGTAGGCTTTGACTTAATCGAAGCGAACCTTAAATATTTATACACAGATCAACTTCACTTTTTAATAAACCAAAATCCTCATAAGCAAGGTTTTATGGGGATTATGAACCTATTTAATCACCTGGTTTTGAAAAAGGATATTAAGCCTCTTCAACTTTTACCACTTGATGTAGTCATGCAAGAAAATGTACAGTATTACATCGAAGAAAAAAATGAAGCTTTGCATATTGTTTTTTGATGGTTTAATGTAATCTTCCACCATGTATGCGACCTGAAAATATCTTTAACTTTTATTTCCTATTGGTCCTTTTGGTATTCTTGAGTTGCCAATCCACGAATACTTCTAAACACTATGATGTTTTAGTATTAGGAGCCGGAACTGGAGCAACTGCTGCTGCGATTCAAGCAGCAAGAAGCGGTGCACAAACCCTTTGGATCAACCCTCTGGAATGGCCCGGTGGAATGTTGACCTCCGCAGGAGTTAGTGCTACCGATGGCAACCATCGCTTACCTGCGGGCTTATGGGGAGAGTTTAGAGATTCTTTACGAAAACATTATGGGGGAGCAGATTCTCTTTTTACAGGCTGGGTTAGTAATACGATGTTTGAACCAAAGGTTGGAGCATACTATCTGAATCAGATCATTGCCTCTACTTCAAATCTTACGGTTTGGAATAATAGCATCTGGTCAACGATTAATAAAGGGGAAGCCTGGGAGGTCACGACTTTAGGAAAGGATGGTGCGCAAATAGTGACTGCAACTATTTTGGTGGACGGAACTGACTTAGGTGATGTAGCGGCAGCTGCCGGAGTGGGCTATGATCTGGGGATGGATAGCCAATCGAATAGTAAAGAAGCAATTGCTCCACAGCAGGCTAATAATATTATTCAGGATTTGACTTATGCGGCGATCCTTAAAGATTATGGCCCGGGTACAGATCATACTATCGAAAAGCCAGCAGGCTATGATCCAACTGTTTTTTATTGTGCCTGCCAACACCCAAAGTGCGAAAATGAAAAACCCCATCCCTGTGATAAAATGTTGACCTATGGCGAACTTCCGAATGATAAATTCATGATCAACTGGCCGAAGTTCGGCAATGATTATTACACCAATATCGTGGAGGCTTCGGCGGCGGAGCGTTTGGACGCCTACCGTGCTGCAAAATTGAAAACGCTTCAATTCATTTATTATATACAAGAAGAGTTAGGCTATAAAAACCTGGGGATCGCAAAAGATGAATTTCCGACAGATGATGGATTACCACTTTATCCCTATCATCGTGAAGGAAGACGGATACATGGTTTGACCAGATTAAATGTTAATCATATTTCGAATCCTTACGACTATACGCTTTACCGCGTAGGAGGGATAGTCGGGGATTATCCGATTGATCACCACCATGCAGAAAATCCGGATGCGCCGGAAATTGATTTTCCAATGGTTCCGTCTTTTTCTATTCCTCTAGGCTGCCTGATTCCAAGCGGACCTGATGATTTGATTGTTGCGGACAAAGCTATTTCTGTTTCTAATATTGTAAATGGCTCTTCGCGTTTACAACCTGTTGTGCTACAGATTGGACAAGCAGCGGGATTGATTGCGGCAATGGCCGTACAAAAAGATGTTTCCCCTAAGGATTTATCCGTCAGAGCTATTCAGGAGGAAATCCTTCATTACGATGGGTACTTAATGCCTTTAATTGATGTCACTCCGGATGATCCGCATTTTGAATCAATCCAAAGAGTAGCATCTACCGGCATGCTCCGGGCGAAAGGCATTCCTTATCAATGGGCCAATCAAACCTGGTTTTATCCGGATTCGCTGATCACTGCCGATGCGCTGATCACTAACCTCCGTGTGTTTAAAGCAGACCTTGATTTCGAATCCTCCGTTGATGCTTTAAACATCGAAAGTGCTATTTCAATCGTTAACCAATTAACGGAACACCAACACACAAATGAACAAATCCAGCAGCGCTGGGAGACTAAATTTAACTTGACCAATTTTGATATTAGTCGACCAATTACCAAGCGCGAATTAGCAGTACTGATTGATTTTACTATTGATCCGTTTCACCGTTGGCCAGTTGATTTTAGCGGTACTATGAAGTCACCCAAATAACTTGTATTCAAAACGATACTATGAAAAAGTTTTTGCTATATAGTTGTTTGTTTTTCTCTTTTGGATTGTTTGCACAATCCACAGGGCCCTTGTTTTCATTATTGTCACCACAACAAAGTGGGGTCACTTTTGAGAATACCCTGACCGATGAGAAAGAACATAATATCCTGATCTACAGTAATTATTATGGCGGGGGAGGTGTTGGCGTCGGAGACTTTAATAAGGATGGCTTAGCAGATTTATTCTTTGCCGGAAACCTCGTTGGAGATGAGCTTTATTTTAACCTGGGCGATCTGAAATTTAAAGCTGCGAATGAAGCTGCCGGAATTTTGGATAATGGAGGTTGGTCCTCCGGAGTGGTAGTTGCGGATATAAATAATGACGGTTGGGAGGATATTTATGTGACCCGTGAACTCTATGATAATGAGGTCGAACTTAGAAGGAACAAGCTCTATATCAACACTGGAGAACCCATCGAAATAGGAGAAGGAATACAGGGTGTTCGATTCGAAGAACGTTCGGCAGCGTATGGCCTCGATAATGCAGAACGTACACGACACGCAGGATGCCTTGATTATAATAATGATGGTTGGTTAGATTTATTCTTATTGAATCAACCACCAAATCCCGGCAACTACTCTGATCTGCTCGGGACCAATTTAATGCAAGCGCAATGGGCACCGCGCCTATATAAAAATAATCAGGATGGCACTTTTACGGATGTCTCTGATCAGGCCGGACTATTGAAGCCGGGGTATGCTAATAGTATGGTGGCAACTGATTATAATAAAGATGGTTGGGTAGATATTTATCTGAGTAATGATTATGAAGCACCGGATCGACTTTACCTAAATAATGGAGACGGGACTTTTGAGGATGTGCTACCCGAGAAAATGAATCATACCAGTTTCTATTCTATGGGCGTTGATGCAGCAGATATTAATAATGATGGCTGGTCAGATATAATGACGCTGGATATGGTTGCGGAAGATAACTTTCGCCTTAAGGCTAATATGAGCGGCATGAATCCTCAGGCCTTTTGGAATGTGGTAGAAAGCGGCGGGCATTATCAGTATATGTTTAACGCCATGCAATTGAATCAGGGTGGTCAGCATTTTAGTGATATCAGTCAATTGACGAATATGTCTAGCACAGATTGGAGCTGGTCCAATTTGATTGCTGATCTTGATAATGATGGCTGGAAAGATGTCTTTGTGACCAATGGTCTTTTTAGAGATATCCGAAACTCGGATGCTTCTAAGACTTTTCCAAAATACATCCGAAAAGTCATTGATGATTTTATAGAAAAAAATCCTAATGCCGGAGAGGTTCATATTTTTGACATCCTTGATCTTGACAAAGCACTTGATTTATTACCAAGTGTACCTTTGAAAAATTATGTCTTTCAGAATAATGGGGACCTAACCTTTAATAAACAAATCGAGGAATGGGGTTTTGATCAGGAAACATTTTCAAATGGCTCTGCTTACGCAGACCTTGATAATGACGGAGACCTTGAATTGATTATTAATAACATCAATGCTCCCGCTGCTGTTTATAGAAACAACTCCGTTGAACGAAACAAAAACAACTGGCTCCGGATCAAACTTGAAGACGCCACCAAACAGGCTACCGTCTTCGGTGCTCAGCTGAGTATTGAATATGGAAAAGAACAGCAATACTTTGAGTTGACAAATGTGCGAGGGATGTATTCTACGAGTGAAAACATTGCCCACTTTGGTTTAGGTAAAGTTGAAAATGTCGATCGATTACAGGTTCAACTTCCGGATGGGCGTGAAATCATTCGCGAAAATATTAAAGCGAATCAAACCCTTCAAATTGATATTGCCGAAGCTAAAACGAAGCAAGTCACTAAAAATAATTCGTCACCTTGGTTTGAAGCAATTGAAAGCTTAACGCTTAATCAAATTCAACATACTGAAAATGATTTTGATGATTATGATAAGCAAGTCCTACTCCCACATAAAATGTCTCAGTTTGGTCCGGCCCTGGCGACCGGAGATGTAAATGGGGATCAATTGGAAGATGTTTTTTTGGGAGGATCCGCAGGAAGAGCAGGGACATTATATCTGCAAAATCAGGAAGGCGACTTTGAGATGGTCGCAGTGCCTTCGTTTATAGAGGATTCTAATTTTGAGGACGTAGATGCCCTCTTTTTTGATTTAGAAAATGATGGAGATCTTGATCTTTATGTTGTCAGCGGTGGTAATGCTTATCCACCTCAATCCAAATGGTATCAGGATCGGCTTTACATAAACGAAGGAGGAGAATTAGTAAAAGCAAATGAACAACTTCCCAGATTTCGGGAAAGCGGAGCTTGTGTACGCGCCGGAGATTACGACGGCGATGGTGATTTAGATTTATTCATCGGCGGACGACATCAACCCTGGTCTTATCCGACTCCTACAGTATCCAGGTTATTAAATAATGAAAACGGAAAGTTAGTGGACGTCACCAAAACCAAGGCAAGTGAATTGATCCAGTTAGGAATGGTGACGGATGCCGTTTGGACTGATTATGATAAAGATGGAGATCAGGATTTTATGGTAGTAGGAGAGTGGATGCCCATTACCTTTTTTAAAAATGAAAATGGAGCCTTCAAAAAAGATAAAGAGATTCCTAATTCAACAGGCTGGTGGTACAGTATTGAAAAAGCAGATATCGATAATGATGGAGATGATGATTATCTGATCGGAAATCTTGGTTTAAATTACAAATACAAAGCAAGCGAAGAAGAGCCATTCGAAGTGCATTACGATGATTTTGATGATAACGGTTCTAAAGATATTGTACTAAGTTATTACAACTTTGGTGAACAATACCCACTCCGCGGACGCTCCTGTTCAAGTGAGCAAGTGCCTCTTTTGCAAGAGCAATTTCCAACTTATAATATTTTTGCCTCTTCTGATTTGGAAACGGTCTATGGCGCTGATCGATTGGATCAGGCGCTGAATTATACCGCACAAACTTTTGCCAGTGTCTATGTAGAAAACCAGGGAGAAGGAGTATTCACCATGCAGGCTTTACCAAATGAAGCTCAACTATCGAGTATCAACGATTTTGTAATTGAAGATGTAAATGACGATGGACATAAGGATGTCATACTCAGCGGCAACTTGTTTACCTCAGAGATAGAAACGACTAGAAACGACGCAGGCATTAGTTTATTACTCTGGGGCGATAGCCGTGGAAAGTGGACACCAGCATCTACCTTGGAATCAGGGCTTTGTACACCTTATGATGTCAAGCATATTAAATCCCTGTCCATATCAGGTCGACGATTATTATTATTTGCCTGTAATAATCTAGGCTTGAAGATTTATCAATTTAATACAGAGAACCAACCTGAAAAATGAAAAAACGAACGTTTATTAAAACCCTAGTTGGGGGAAGCTTAGCAATGGCTACAAGCAATGCGTGGATGTCTTGTACTAATGAAGAAACTAAGAGTGCTACGATCCCTATTGCTACTCAAAATAAAAAAGAACTTCCCAGTCGCTGGATTTGGATGCGACCAGATCTGAATAAAACGATGGATGATTGGAAACTGCAATTTGAGCAAATGAAAAATGCAGGAATACAAGCTATTCTTCCACAAGTATATGCGAGTAGAGACACTTTGTTTGACCATCCATTACTTACCGTCAAAGAACCTTGGCTGGAAAAAATAATTCCTGTCGCTCATGCTGCTGGGCTTGAAGTGCACGCCTGGATGTGGACCATGCCTTTGAATGATCCGAAGATGATTGAAGCGCATCCGGATTGGTTTTCTGTGAATCGAAATGGTCAGCCTTCGCATACGCATCCGGCGTATGTTGATTACTATAAATTCCTGGATCCTTGTCATCCGGAAGTACAAGAATTCGTTGCCGGAAATGTAGAAGCCCTTGCGAAGATTGAAGATTTGGACGGCGTACATTTGGATTACGTCCGACAGCCAGATGTAATTCTTGCGGAAGCATTACAGCCTAAGTATGATATCGTGCAGGATAAAGAATATCCCGAATATGATTACCCATATTCAGAGCGATGTCGTGCACAATTTAAAGCAGAACATGGGATTGATCCGATGGATCTAGGAGACGATGCGCCAGCACATGAAGCCTGGCGGCAATTTCGATATGACGCAGTTTCGAATGTGGTGAATAATTTCTGTGTACCAATGGCAAGGAAGTATGATAAGAAAATAACTGCTGCTGTTTTTCCGAATTGGGAGAGTGTCCGACAGCAATGGCATCGCTGGGACCTGGATGGATTTTTACCAATGCTCTATCAAGGATTTTACAACGAGGATATTCCCTGGATCGGAGAAGAAGTGGCTAAAGCAAAAGAACGCTTAAAAAAAGCGGATAATCCCAAGCCTGTTTATAGTGGTTTGTTTATGCCACATGTTCCTGCGGAGGAGCTAGAAAAAGCGATTCGAGTTTCGGAAGAGGGAGGTGCTTCTGGCTGGTCTATTTTTGATTTGGGGTCGGTGTCGGAGGAGCATTGGGAGGTATTAAAAAGGATTTATGGATCGAAGGGATAGTCACCTAGTTATCAAAGAGGTTATAAAAGTGAGATTAGGTTAAGCGTATCAACGATAAATTAGGAGATAGGCATTAGATTTTGCATATTCATCACCTGATTGAATTCATGAAAAATGATGAATATGATTAGGTATAAATTTTTTCTACTTGTTCTTTTTTCTATTTCATTTTGCAGGGGGATTAAAGCCCAGTGCCCTCCTGGAGATATACTTTTCAGTTCTCAGGAAGACATATCGGATTTTGTAGTGGATTATCCTAATTGTAGTGAAGTTACCGGGAGTCTATTAATTAAGTCAATTGAATTTGCTCAATCCAATATAAGCGATTTATCCAGTTTAGATGGTCTGACTTCAATCGAGGGAGATTTAGTTATCGAAAGAAATGGACCGTTGTTAGATCTAGAAGGGCTTGAGAATGTCCTGTCAATTGGGGGCAACCTCAAGATTTATGGAAATGATTCCTTAACCTCTTTGCAGGGGCTTGATGGTATTGCTGAACTTGGAGGTAACCTTGATGTCTCTAGCAATTTTTTCTTAACCTCCTTAGATGGGTTCGAAGGTCTAAGTGCTGTTAACGAATATTTGAATGTATTTGACAATGCTAATTTGGTAAGTATACAGGGACTTGAGAATATCACGACAGTAGGAGGAGAATTGTACATTGGTGCTAATACTGCTTTAGAAAGCTTAGGAGGATTAGAGAATCTCTCTTCTGTTGGTGGTAGATTAGCTCTGGTTTATACAATACTGGATAATGTAGAAGAGCTTGGGAATCTTACGAGTATTGGAGGGGAGATTTTACTTGTTGATAATTTTGTGCTGACTAGTTTGCAAGGTTTGGAAAATATTGCTGCAAATACAATAACTGATCTTCAAATTAGAGGTAACCCACAACTTTGGGCCTGTAGCGTGGAAAGCATATGTAACTATTTAGGAGTAGATATTAATGAATTTGAGATTTCAGAAAATGCCACAGGCTGTGAATCTCGTGAAGCTATATTAGCAACCTGTGCTCCAACATCGGTGAACACTGATTTGTCTAATGTCGAGGTAGAGATATTTCCAAATCCTACTTCAGGGTATGTACAGTTTCGTAATATTGAGGTTGGGCAAATACATTTATTTAACGCACAAGGTCAGAGCTTAGGTAGCTATCAAGTTTCTACCGGACAAATACTGGATTTGCAGAATTTTCCATCTGGAATATATCATCTGCAGTTGATCACTACAAACGCTAACTATTTGGTTAAGGTTGTGAAGCAATGATAAAAATTAAGACACTTTAAAAACGAGGATGTTTTAGAACAGAATATTTCAAGTTACTGGAGGGAAAGAAAAAAGTGATTTCTTTATTTTAATATTATTCTCTTTTCTTAACTGAAAACTATCCGGCCCCTACTACTTTATCAAACTCACCTCCCCGGATAAAATCTTTTGCTCCCCATTTGCCAGA
>JAHDHW010000030.1:28209-40551 GCA_020631105.1 Saprospiraceae bacterium
TCTAGAATCATCATCCAAACATAAACGCCATTATCTAATAATTTTCCATTTACCCGACCATCCCAAATGGCGATATCTGCTTCAACAGCAAGGTCACGAGCTTCAAAAATATTTCCACCCCAACGATTGAAAATACGAATGCTCGAAATACTTTGTACAAGGCCAGCTTCTGAAAAGTGCAAAGTAAACCAATCATTAATCCCGTCTCCATTTGGTGTAAATAAATTTGGAACAAAAGCTAGATCGTTTACACAATCCGAATCAAAATCTATTGGAGCAGGCAGATCAATATTAAGGGTCGAAGAACAATCATCTTCATCAATAATTCGAACGGTATAAACCCCAGCGAGAAGATTATCCGGTTGTATAGAATCATTGACCGAGGTGCTCCATTCGATGCGGTAATTTTCTACATCTTCCGGAATTAACAGCTCAATCGAACCATTGGCTACGCCGGGGCAAGATGGTGCTGTTATTATATAGTCAAAGTTGACTCCATTAGAAAGAACTGTTCCGTTGCCATCAGCAATTCCTTCACAGTAGGCATCAGAAAATCCAGTCAAATAATATTCCCCATTAGTACTAACCGGTAGCCCATAAGGGACATCCGTAATGCCTTCTATCGGAGCTTGCGGGACACCATCAATATTATATTCAATACTCCAGGGTGGATTCCCTTCCATGCTTATCGGCAGAAATGCAATATCCCCTTCGCAGATATCAACATGCCCACTAAGAAAAGCAGTTGGCTGTTCCTGGATTCCCACTCCGGCGATAGCAAAAGTTTCGTTGCCACAGTCATCTGTAATGGTCACTGTAAAATGTGTAGGTTCATCAACTGATTCAGAAAGTAGTTGTGTGGTCGCTCCTGTATTCCAGAGATATTCGTAGGGTGGAACACCACCTGAAGTTTCCGGACCAATACTGAAAGCTTGTTCGGCACAAACATAGATTTCTTCAAAAGTGCCTTGCAGTGAATCTAAATCTGAAATGAAAAGTTTTGCCTGTTCCGCAGGGAAGCAATCGCAATCATATTCTACGTCTAGTTGTAAGAGCTCCGGAGATTCCTCAATTAGATCAGGGATCACAACGACGGGGACAGTAACCATACTTTGATTGGCAGGGATGGTTATGGAAGAGGGGAGTGGTTCGAAATCAATTCCCGGGATAGCTTCAGACTCCGGACTCACCGTAAAGTTGACCGTAAGGTCTTCATTGAGATTAATATTGCTACCGCGTTTAAAAACAAATACGCCATCTCGGCAACCTTCATAAGCTATAGGTTCATCGCTGCCTTCGGATTGAGCGATGATCTCTACTTCTCCACCCAGATCAAAGCTTTTTGATTCCAAAAATATAGCGGAGTCGAGTTGGTCATCACCGATATCCGCGACGACTAAACGAATATGATAAGTCTCGCAGGGGATCACTGAAATAGTTGCCCTAAAAGGGACGGTGAAACCGTCGTATTCAATCTCTTCCTGGTGATTGAGTGCATAGGGTATTTCACAATTTTCCGCATCCTCCGAGAGTTCATTTTTGACGTAGTTAGCGGCATTGGTTTCGTGATTGACATTATTGATCGTAACGTATTCATTGGTATTGGGAATCGTAGCTACATTAATAGCGTTGTTGAAAAACTCTCCGTTTATTCCCGGACCACTAACGAAAAATCCAAAGTTGTCATTGAAAATACTACCGACAAATTCACAATATTCTTCGGAGGCAAAAACATATTTGAAAGTGACCTGATCACTAAAAGGGACAAAATCAAATTCAATACCCGTAGCGTCCAGTACAACATTGGTGGCAAATAAATTGATGTCCGGATCTCCGGTCACATTATTGAAAGATGTTGATGTGGCAACATCAACGTTTGGGCCTCTGGCATCTTCAATGTTACCGGTAGAGATGATAATACCATTTTCAAAGCCAATGACATTTAAAGCATCTGAAAAATAACCCAGGCCTACTTCATTACCAAAGGATTGAATATTGGCCACATTCTGACAGCTACCTTTAATGAATTGGTCGAGGACAAGCTCTTCTGTAGAGAAAGCAAAAGACGTATTTATCCCCGTTGATGGCTGTGCCATCAAGATGGTAACCTTTGCGCCAATAAGGAGCAGGAACAAAGTGGTTATTTTGGATAAGGCTTTCACATTTTGTTAGTTATTCTGCTATAACAACGAGAATAGACAAAGGTTATGCGACGTAGTCGAATCCAAGACGCATTATCCATGCAATGATTGAAAATCATTGCATGGATAATAGCTCAGCGAATAAAAATCAAACTATTGGATAACTACCTTTTCAATTTACCTTTGACCATCGATCGTCTCCAGGCTAATGAGGAACATTCCTTTTTGGTCTAATTGAAATTCAAGTTGGTTTTGAACGATATGTTTTTGAAGAAGTACTCTACCCTGTAAATCATAAACCTGAATTTTTCCGTTACGAAAACGTTCATCGGCTTCAATCGTAAACAAACCATTTGATGGGTTAGGATAAATCGAGAACCCAGTCTGGACTAGTTCATCAACGTCGACCGTCAGGTCTGATTCGATTCTTAGACGGACTGCATCATCACTAATGTTTTCATCACTATTATAACGTAAATAAGCAATTACATTATTAGCAACTCCCGCAGTAAATCCATCTATAGTGGCAAACTCATGATTGTATTCGGCACCAGGTTCTATAGTCGCCGTAATCATTTCTTCGACAATGAAAGTTCCGTTAACGGAATAAGAAACGGCAATGTCACTAACGGACGCTGTGCCTGTATTTTTTATTCGCAGAGCTACGCCTTCGAAAACGGGGTTGTTGATATCTTCATTTGTGGTAACGATGATTTCTTCCGCACGAAGGTTGTTTAGGTCGACGAAATGTTCAGCGCTGGTCTCAATGAAATAGGAAAATATTTTATAATGCGGTTCGGTATGTCCTTCGCCATCATAACCAGTGTTTAATAAGTTAGTGTACTCTTGTAACTCGTAATCCAACTGGATAGATGAGCCTGGTGTGGCAGCATCCGTAAGGTTATGTATCAAAGGAGTGACTTCCTGTCCAGGACACCAACCGGCGCGATCAAATAACCAGGTGCCAAACTGATCAGAACAAGTATTGAATTCACAATCGTCTTTCCACAAATTATGCATAGCGGATGACGCTCCGTTGACCATGATCTCATGCGTTTGGTTAGAAAACTCTGCCGCATTATTAGTGTTTCCTTGTCCATGCCCGGTAATTGTCATACGCATATGAGCCGTCTCTGTATTATTGGCAACTGCGACAGATTGCTCCTCCAGATCATAACTAATGCCAGGGTCTCCGTAAACCCAGTTGTTGGTTTCCCATAATCGCTGCAGACTCAGGTAAGTCGGCACTTCGTTTTCTATAAACTGTAGACTGGCATTGACCAACCAACCGGAGCCTCCCCAAACTTGTATGAAAGAGCGAATAGAAACCGGACCTCTTAAAACAGACTTGAAGTCTGTAATGTCAATAGTCCATGGACCACATGCTTTGCCATATGGAGTAACATAACGTGCTAGCTCGAAACTACCTTCCGGAGTGTCGAGGTAAAAAGCTGCTGGCTGATCCCAGGGATCACAACCTGTATTTGGGCAATCCACTTGGAAATGTAATAAGATTTGATCGAAGTCTTCGGTATGTAATGGAAGGATGATATCCTGATATTGTGTTTGTCCCGCACTACCAAAATTATGTTGCCGATCGTCAAAGACGTTTACGATCAAACCTTCCTCCGGGCGTGTGTATTCTATAATACTTCCATTATTTTGAATGTTGGAATCATCTCCGAAATCTGTTTTTACTTCAACGGAGCTGGAGGAAAATACTCCAAAGTCATAAGGCGTTTCAAAGGTATAGATGATTGTCTCGTCAGGCTGAAGGGTTCCCTCATAAGTTTCAGAGAAAATATTATTGCCATCTCGATTGACTCGAATTGGGAAGTTTGCAACTGGTTCACTTCCAAAGTTTTTGATTTCTACACTTACTTTGGTAGGCCGCTGATAAACGCTTAAGACATCCGGAGCTAATATTTTGCTGACGCCAATATCTGCTGTCGGGATAAAAAATCCATCCACCCAGTCATCCTCTGTCATTCCAATTAAACTACCATTACAGCCGAGTAGGTTTTCGGTGTTTAGAGTACTACCTTCATTCATTGGGAGATAAGCGACGAGCCCTGCTTCATCGCCGTTAAGGGAAGCGGTCATGCTACCTGAAAGTTCCTCTGGTGTTCGAGCAATATTCCAAATGCGAACTTCGTCAATAGTGCCGATCCAGCCCCGATCTCCAAAGCCAGGAGACCAACCTAATGTAAGGGGAGTGATATTAGAATTCGGTGTACCGGGGAAATCTCCCGAAGCTTGTACTTCTCCATTGATATAAATACTAAAGTCATTTCCATCTACTACTGCTGCGACATGATACCATTGGTTTACATCCATAACTGGATTACTTGCGATTTCCCGCCAATCGTCATTTGCCGCCATTACAAAACTAAGTACACCATTATTACCCGCTCGAAAAGCAAAGCCTTCCGGCACACCGCCCATCATATGAACGTCTTTATTAATAATAGAACCTCGCCACTGCTCGGGTCTCCACTCATAGGCGTATATCCAGGCTTCTAATGTGAAACCGTCACCAATGTTAAAGTTATCACTATGACAAAGGGTGATTTTGTCATCACCATCGAATTCTATCCCAAAATTTTGGGCAGTGGTGGCACTGGTTAAGCTAAAAAGTAAAAAAATGAAAAGGATAAATCTGGTCATATCTAATAAGTTCAAGTTTTGATAAATACTGTCTTTACAAGGTAATAAATATTAATGTGTGTACGTGCACAGCCAGATAATTTTCCTATTTTGTGAAAAGTCACCGACATCTAAAAGGTTCGGGAAAGACCAATTGTATAACAGGATTAAACACATCTATGAATTTACATCCTCTCGATATCTTCATTGTTTTACTTTATCTAATTGCCACGATATTTATTGGCTTTTGGATTAGTAAGAAAGCTTCGAAGGGCTTGAGTTCTTATTTTCTTGGGGATAACGAAATCAAGTGGTACTATCTGGGTTTGTCAAATGCCTCTGGTATGTTCGATATATCCGGGACAATGTGGACCGTGACTATTCTTTTTGTGTATGGATTGAAGAGTGCCTGGATTCCATGGTTATGGCCAGTATGGAATCAAGTCTTTATTATGGTCTTTTTGGCGATCTGGCTGAGAAGGTCTAATGTGATGACTGGTGCGCAGTGGATTACTACAAGGTTTGGAGATGATAGAGGAGGGCGTCTGTCTCATATCATTGTGACTGTTTTTGCCATAATCAGTGTTTTTGGATTTATCGCATATTTCTTTGTTGGTATTGGGAAGTTCGCAACGATCTTCTTTCCATGGGACTTGTCTTTTTCTTTGGCGGGCTTAGCGATCACTTCTGAGCAGGGTTATGCCTTACTGATAATTGGGATTACTACTCTGTACGTAATCAAAGGTGGAATGTACAGTGTGGTGATTACTGAAGTATTGCAGTTTGTAATCATGACAATATCTTGTATAGTAATTGGTTATATAGCTTTTACTCAAGTAACAGGAGAACAGGTACTTAATGCGGTGCCAGCTGGCTGGGATGAGTTGTTTTTTAGTTGGGAGCTGGGTTTAGATTGGACTGGTTATCTGGATAGTGTCAATGAAAAGATTGATTCTGATGGATTTGAATTGATTGGATACCTGGTTATGATGATGATCTTTAAAGGCATTTTTGCAAGCCTGGCAGGACCAGTACCGAGCTATGATATGCAACGAGTGTTATCTACACGGTCTCCGGCTGAGGCCGCTAAAATGGCTGGATTGACCATCCTTGTATTGTTCTTTCCACGCTACTTGATGATTGCTGGTTTTGCGGTATTGTCATTAGTGCACCTGATGCCGGAGTTTCAGGCAATGGGCGCTGCAGTGGATTTCGAGTTAGTATTACCATTAGCCATTGAGCGATTTGTTCCGATTGGATTCAAAGGTTTATTATTGGCGGGCTTATTAGCAGCCTTTATGGGCACCTTTGCAGCCTTTATTAATGCGGCACCTGCTTATATAGTGAACGACTTGTATAAAAAATACTTTAAGCCCAATGCGAGTGACCGTCGTTATGTTCGTATGAGTTATATCTCTTCTTTAGTTTTGGTCATTATCGGGGTGATTGGAGGTTTTTTCGCTGAGTCGATTAACTCCCTTACACTTTGGATTACCTCCGCACTTTTTGGTGGCTACGCTGCCGCTAATGTGCTAAAGTGGATTTGGTGGCGTTTTAATGGCTATGGTTATTTCTTTGGAATGTTGGGAGGCTTAATTGCCTCTACTTTTGTTCCGGGTTTATTTCCGGAGACATCGGCGATTTATTTATTTCCAGTGATTCTTGGTGTTTCCTTATTAGGATGTTTTTTAGGAACTTTCCTTACGCCTTCAGACAATGAAGAAGTACTCAAAACCTTTTATCGGGATACAAGACCCTGGGGTTTTTGGAAGCCAATTATTAATAAAATAAAAGCGGAAGATCCTTCTTTCCAGGCTAATAATAACTTCTCCAGAGATATGCTTAATGTATTGATTGGCATTATCTGGCAGATGACCTTGGTCGTAATGCCGATCTATCTGATCATCAAATCGAATACGAACCTTGCTATTTCCTTTGTTATATTTCTGGTGACAACGTGGTTGCTCAAGAAACTATGGTACGATAAATTAGACGGACAATGTTACCCATAACTGCGACATTTCTGGATGAGATCAGTCATGATATTCCACACCAGAATTGGGGTAGGGAAGAATGGCGAAAGGATTTTGCCCATATGAAAAAGATGGGGATTGATACCGTGGTGCTCATCCGGTGCGGGTACAAACGCTGGTTAACTTATCCTTCTGAAGTTTTAGTTCAATCTGAAGGCGCGTATAAACCTCCCGTTGATTTAGTAGCTATGTTTCTTGAACTAGCAGCGGAAGAAGGCATGCAGTTTTACTTTGGCTTATATGATTCCGGGAAGTACTGGTGGGAGGAAGGAGATTACCAAAAGGAAGTGGATATCAATCTTCGGGTAATTGACGAAGTCTGGCAAAAGTATGGACACTATGGCGCATTTAAAGGCTGGTACTTGTCGCAAGAAGTAAGTCGAAAGACCGGAGATATAATGAGTTTGTATACTCGATTGGGCAAACACTGCAAGCAAATCTCAGGTGGCCTCCCCACTTTAATTTCTCCCTACATTGATGGAAAAAAAGCGATTCTTTCCAGTCAATCAAATCTGAGCAAAACAGAATCAATTGGTCTCCGTCAACACGAAAAAGACTGGAACGAAATTCTGGATGCCATCAAAGATGCAGTAGATATTTTAGCCTTTCAGGATGGACATGTAGAGTATCACGAACTGGCTGCTTACTTCTCTGTGAATAAATCCTTAGCAGATAAGTACGGAATGCAATGTTGGACCAATGCCGAATCTTTTGATCGGGATATGCCTATCAAGTTTCTTCCGATTAAATGGGAAAAACTATTATTGAAGCTTGAAGCTGCGCAACGCGCAGGTTTATCAAAGGCGATCACTTTTGAATTCTCCCACTTTATGAGTCCACAGTCGGCTTATCCTCAGGCGGAGCATTTGTATAATCGCTATGTTGAAAAATTAAATGCTTTATGAATTTTGAAAGCCTGGCCAATCAATATCGATCAGAGCTTTATGATCGAGTACTTCCTTTCTGGGAACAATACTCTTTGGACAAAGAGGCTGGAGGATATTTTACCTGTTTGTTAGAAGACGGGACAGTCTTTGATCGAGATAAATTTGTTTGGTTACAAGCTCGGCAGGTATGGACTTTTGCGATGCTTTATAACCGAAGTAGTCCAAAGGAATCCTGGTTAGAGATTGCGAAACACGGTGCAAACTTCTTAGAGCAATACGGGCGTGACGAAAACGGGAATTGGTATTTTTCCTTGGACCAGTCCGGAGCACCTTTAATTCAGGCCTATAATATTTTCTCTGATTGTTTTGCTACAATGGCATTTGGTCAACTGTTTGTTGCAACAGGGGAGGAGCGTTATGCGAAGATTGCCAAAGATACTTTTGAGCGCATCCTGGAACGTCAGGCAAACCCTAAAGGAAAGTATAATAAAGTCGTTGGCGAAACCAGGCCACTCAAAAATTTTGCTTTACCGATGATCCTTTGTAACCTTTGTCTAGAGATTGAAGCATTGCTAGATAAGTCACTGGTGGAGCGCACAATAGATCAATGTATTCACGAGGTAATGGAAGTGTTTTTTGACGAATCAAGTGGATTGATTCTGGAGAATGTAAGCCCAGATGGAGCATTTTCAGATACCTTTGAAGGGCGATTACTTAATCCCGGGCATGCCATTGAAGCCATGTGGTTTATTATGGATTTGGGTAAGCGAAAGAAAGACCAGCAGTTGATTGAAATGGCGACAAAACGAATGTTATCGATGCTTGAATACGGATGGGATAAAACCTATGGGGGCATTTTTTACTTTATGGACATTAAAGGATATCCAACACAGCAATTGGAGTGGGATCAGAAGTTATGGTGGGTGCATTTAGAGACCTTAATTGGCCTTTTGAAAGGCTACGAGTTAACCGGGAATAAAGACTGTTTGCACTGGTTTGAAAAAGTACACAACTACACATGGCCCCGTTTTTCAGCGGCGTATGCTGACGATCCCGATAGCTATCGGGATTCGTTGGTCAGCACAGCGCCCAGCGAATGGTGGGGATACTTAAACCGTAGAGGGGAACGACTCCTGGATTTGAAAGGCGGCAAATGGAAAGGATGTTTCCACGTTCCGAGAGCATTGTTTAATTGTTATCAAATGCTGGAACAACTAATGGAATTCCCCTTAGAATAATTTTTATTCTAAGGTCGGATAATCTTTGAAACGTATCCTTCGCGCCTCTACTGCTTTACTAAAGTCTGACCACTCACCGTACCCGATTGATCAATTAACTGAACTAGGTAAATACCCCTTGGTAATAAAGGAAGGTCTAAGTTTACAGATTCTTGATACTGATCCAAGTTTATAAGATTAAGCACTTGTCCGGCAATGTCCAGCACTTGAAGGCGCTGAGGATTTCCGCTGGGATTTAATACAATATTTAATTGATTAGTTGCAGGGTTAGGGAACATCGTAAATGGCTGCTGATCCTTACATTCCAAATTAACTGCTCGCACAGCTAATTGATGTGCTGACCCATCAAGATCAACTTGCGTGATTTGATAATAATACTGACCCGAAGAGAGAGGACTATCTTTGAAATGATATTGTTGTTTATGGCTACTGTTAATTGCTCCGGCAATCTTGGCAATTTCGGTAAAGTTATTTCCGTCTGTACTACGTTCAATAATGAAATATTGATTATTGACTTCTGTCTCCGTGCTCCAGAAAATAGAGTTAGAGCAAGAAGTTCCTTCAACATAATAGTTCGCTAACTCTACACTAAGTGCATTTTCGCAAACCCCATCTGGAATTTTATTTTGTAATACCGCAGAGTACTTTGGAGCATAAACTGCATTGGTATCTTGATCCATTTGCTCTAACATTCCCCAACTGCCGAACTGTGCGCTCCGCGGTGTAACAAAAGAAAAGTGCATTAGCTGTAAGGGGATGTCATCATCTTGTAATGTACGAAGCGAGTCGAACCATTCATTATACAAAGTAAACATAAGCGGATCTCGTTGAATATCTAATAGTGCCTGAGCATAACTCGGCTCTTGCCCAAAAGGATGTGGGGTGAGGTGTTGACCACCTTCATAAAAGACCATAGATACCCCAAGAGGATCTGCAATTTCAGTTTTTGTTTGGCGAATTTCACTAATAGCTTCTATCATTCCCTGACGAGCATAAAATGCAATATCTTCAACATCTGCGTTGCTTCCGATTTGGTCCAACTCAGTATCACCGTCTTCTGTCAATGGAAAATAAAAGGAGGGGGCGATTGCATCAAAACTACCTGGTGTAAGGACACTTGTCATCTCGTTGCTGATGTAAGGTACGGCAGTAAAGACACCCACTGCTCTGGTAATTCGATCGAGCTGTCCCGCGAAGGCATTGGTAAAGATATCCATGCAATTTTGAATGCGTGGGGCTATGCAGGAAGGCCATTCATCTCCGGTTTGACTACAATCAACTAGGTTGAGCCATTGCGTTTGTCCAAAAATCCAATTCCAGATTTCATTGCTGTATTCTACTGTTAGGTGCCGACCAGGTTCCAGCTGGTCTCTAAATAAAACGGCCATACTTTGTATATACTCATCATTAGCCCGATGTGGAACACAAACCCAACCATCAAGGTCATAGTCATTCATGAGTTTGATCATCATCTCATAAGGAATGCCTTTTTCGTAGGCCCAGGTGTAATGATCCATCTGCGATCGTTCACTCCAGCTAAAGAGAGTAGGGTCGCTCCAACTTTCTGTGTCGACTTGTCCCCAGTTATTCGTTTGTCCCCAATCCATGAAGCGCACCTTGTCAAAGATCAATAGCTTCTCAATAAAAGTTGGATTAAAAGGTTGGGTTAAGTAGCTGGATTCTGTACCGGGCATCAGGACTCGTATGTTCCGAATAGGATCATTGATGTCAGAGGTTAAGATGGATAATTCTAAGAACCCATCGATCGGATTTGGAAAGTCAAAGGTAATACGATGCTCGTTCGTTTGGGTGAGGTTTTGATGTGTTCCGATAAATTGTAAAGTTCCGGTGCCTTCCCAAAGGACAGTATATTGTCCGGCTGGCCATCCATCCGTAACTGCCCAAATCGTAACTACTCTTTGTTGAAAGGAACTAGCAGAAATGCTTTGAGGAACATGCGTCGGATATCCATCTGAGCGATAGTCTAGGTCAGCAGCGTGACCGCTATCAAAAGGGTCGGCAGGGTTGCCGATATCTTTGGTGTACCAGGTGCGTGCATTTCTCATTAAATTGACAAAAGGGAGTTCAGTGCCAAAGTCAGACATACCTGCAAGGTTGGTTCCGATATCTAACTGACATGCACTTTCAAGTTGGGAGTGCGCAGGAGTAAAAAAGCAAATAAACAGAAAGTAAAGGAGTGAGCTGGATGTTCTTTTGGAGGTAGACATGAAATTAGTTTTAGGATGATAAGTCCTGCAAAAGTATCCGGATGAATACTTTATTTCATGTACGATTCATAAGTGATCTGAGGGTGTAATACTTAAATTATTTTAATAAGAAATTGATTTATAGGATTTTATAAATTTGTCAAGGTTCCTATTCTGTAATGTTTTAATCTGATTTTGCAAAGTAAAAAAGCTAAACCAATAAAGGGGTAGGAGGGTGCTGTATTCAGCAAAGTAGCTATAGTATTTATGAGGACCATTTTGATAAACTGTTTAGGATGCTTAAATTGAGCATACTAAATCTTTTCATTTTGAGAGTATTGCTTTTAAGTATGATACTGTGTTGTTTCCTTTCGACTTGTTCGAAAGAAGAGCAGATCATTCTTGAAGATGAAGTGAAAGAAGAGTATCCCTTTTTTGATAGTTTCAGTGCTCAGTCGAGTTTTTATATGAAGCGACACCTGATTGATTATTTCAAATCGATTGCCTTGGGAGCTGAATTAGGAAATGATCTTCCGCTCATCCGGAAGTGGAATCAACCGATGAAGGTACATATAGTGCAAAATGCTCGAGCCGAGTTGAAAGAAGAATTGGATGAAATAATAACGGAGTTAAATGGCCTGTTTACAGATGGCTTTTATATAGAAATGGCGGAGGATTCTCTTTCTGCAAACTTTAATATTTACATTGGAGATCCGGCGGAAACAGCCATTATATTTCCTTTTACGCTGGATGAATTAAATGGAAACACTGCTATGTTTTTGTTTAATTATGATGAGTCGTTTTTTATTACCTCTGGAAAAATGTTTGTGAAAACGACGCATACTTCTTTAAACAGAGAAAAGCATATGCTCAGAGAGGAACTTACCCAGGCGCTCGGACTGGCTAATGATATTCCTTATTATGGAAATAGTATTTTCTATGAGCAAAACTCTGCCGTTTTGGAATACAGCAACTTAGATATTGAAGTTATCAAATTACTTTATCATCCGAAGATGATTGCCGGAATCGGAGCATCTAGTGTAGAGTCCATTCTGGAAGAAATGTTCGGTTTATAGCATGAATTTACTAAAAAGAGGATAGGATAAAATGACATTACTTAACATAAGATAAGTTATAGGCTTTATAATAAAGCGTGATTTTTTTAGGTTTCGATTAAGTAATTACTTGAA
>JAHDHW010000217.1 GCA_020631105.1 Saprospiraceae bacterium
TATGCTTCTTCCTTTTGAAGATCAATACTTAACTCATCGAGTTGTTCCTGATCAATCGGAGAAGGAGCATCAATCATCATATCCCGTCCCTGATTATTTTTAGGGAAGGCGATATAATCACGGATAGAAGACTGGCCGTTCATTACTGCACAAAGGCGATCAAATCCGAATGCTATACCTCCATGCGGAGGAGCTCCATATTCGAAAGCACCTAATAGGAATCCAAACTGAGCAAGCGCTTCTTCTTTTGTAAACCCTAACAGATCGAAGTTTTTAGATTGAAGTTCCCGATCGTGAATACGAATAGAACCACCACCAATTTCTGAACCATTGATGACGAGGTCATAAGCATCAGCTTTCAGGCGTTTCATCGTTTCATGATCACCATTGAGCATCTTGTCTACGTCTGCTTTTTTGGGCGAAGTGAATGGGTGGTGCATAGCATGAAAACGTTCTGATTCTTCATCCCATTCTAATAATGGGAAGTCGACAACCCATAATGGTTTGAAATCACCAGGTTTCATTAAATCCATTCGACGCCCCATTTCGAGACGAAGCTCATTCAGTTGCTTACGCGTTTTTTCTTCCTCTCCGGAAAGAATCAAAAGCATATCGCCAGCTTTAGCATCGAAACGTTCGGCCCACACGGCTAATGTTGCATCGTCAAAGAATTTACCAACGGAGGATTTAAAAGTGCCATCTCCATTTACTTTAACATAGACTAGTCCCTTAGCACCGATTTGTGGTCGTTGCATCCACTCGGTTAGGTTCTTAATATCTTTATTAGAATAGGCTTCTGCCTGCCCTTCTGCACATATCCCGACAACCAATTCTGCATTATCAAATACAGAGAAGCCTTTATTCTGTGCAACATCATTAAGCTCTACGAACTGCATTCCAAAACGGAGGTCCGGTTTGTCAGAGCCATATAAACGAATAGCCTCATCGTATTCCATTCTTGGAAAATCAGGCAATTCGATTCCTTTCATAGATTTAAACAGGTGCTTGGTTAAACCTTCAAAAGTATTTAAGATTTCTTCCTGGGTAACGAATGCCATTTCGCAGTCTATTTGTGTAAACTCCGGCTGGCGATCTGCTCGTAAATCTTCGTCTCTAAAACATTTTACAATCTGGAAGTAACGATCCATTCCCGCAACCATCAAGATTTGTTTAAAAGTTTGAGGCGACTGTGGCAAAGCATAAAACTGCCCGGGGTTCATTCGACTCGGCACCACAAAATCACGTGCACCTTCCGGTGTACTTTTAATCAATACCGGGGTCTCTACTTCTACAAAGTTTTGATCCGATAGGTGTTTTCGAGTTTCAATGGCCAATTTACTTCTAAAGATCAGACTCTCTTTCACCGGGTTTCGGCGAATATCGAGGTAGCGATATTTCATACGGAGGTCATCCCCACCGTCTGTTTCATCTTCAATCGTAAATGGCGGCACCTTAGAAGCGTTTAAAACTTCAAGGTTTTTTACTTCGATTTCAATATCTCCGGTTGGGCGATTAGCATTTTTACTAGCGCGCTCCCGAACGATACCTGTAATTCTTAATACGAATTCCCGACCTAGTTTCTGCGCTTGTTCCGCCAGTGTAGCATCATCTTCCTGGTTAAAAACCAATTGAGTGATACCATAGCGGTCCCGCAAGTCAATAAAAGTCATGCCTCCAAAGTCTCGATTGGTCTGTAACCAACCACTAAGAGTTACTTCTTTTCCAATGTCTTCGATGCGGAGTTCTCCGCAGTTATGAGTACGATACATATTCCGATTGTATTATTTTTGCGCAAAAGTACGGTAAAATGAATTAAGAATGTTCTCAGATTTGCCATGTTTTAATTATTCGACAGGCAACCGAGAGTAACGCCTAAACGTACTAAGTGTATGAACATACGAAGCAAAAGGGGCGAAAGTTCCTTGATACTAGGGTTATATTTACAGGATTATGACAGAAAATAAATACTTCAGCCCTATTTTTGCTGTTACTCTATAGACAATGCTGGAACATTATAAAATACTAACGATAACTCATAAGAA
Organism: Saprospiraceae bacterium; assembly: GCA_020631105.1. Classification (GTDB taxonomy): domain Bacteria; phylum Bacteroidota; class Bacteroidia; order Chitinophagales; family Saprospiraceae; genus JAHDHW01. Next base: position 2,043 of record JAHDHW010000217.1, read on the forward strand.
TACCAATTTGAATAAATTGGGCAAATACGTTATTGATGATGCCTCCCAGCAAAAACTAGAAGCCTTGAAGAATGCTTTTGGCTTCGGAGAACTGATGTATCTTTCCACTTGCAACCGGGTATTATATTTTTTCACTTCTACCCAGGTATTAGACGCTGATTTCCAAGAACGCTTTTTCCTACAGGTTAATCCACAACTAAATAACGGAAGTTTATCCTGTTTGCCAGACATTGTAGAATACTACGATGGAAAGGAAGCATTGATGCACCTGTTTGAAGTAGCCTCATCGATGAATTCATTAGTTGTCGGAGAAAGAGAAATCCTGCGTCAGTTAAGAGAAGCTTACGACCAGAGTAAAGCTTGGGGCCTAACCGGAGATGATATCCGAATGGCGATGAATAAAGCTATCGAGACAGCAAAAGCTGTTTATTCAAATACACGAATCGGAGAAAAGCCGGTTTCTGTAGTGTCTTTGGCTATTCAAAAGTTACTCGCCTCTAAGCAGCCTAAAGATGCAAGAATATTACTCGTAGGTGCTGGTCAAACCAATAAACTAGTTGCTAAGTTTTTAAATAAACACGGCTATTCTAACGTGACCGTTTTTAACCGTACGCTGGAAAAAGCGCAAGCACTGGCGGATTTGCTAAAAGGGAAAGCTTTACCCTTGGGAGATTTAGCAGATTATAAAGCAGGGTTTGATGTGATGATTGTATGTACGGGCGCTACCAAAGCGATCATTAATCCTGATCTATACCAAAGTCTGCTTAATAATGAATCAGGCGACAAATTAGCGATTGACTTATCCATCCCTAATAATATTGCAGCAGAGACGGTTGAATCTTTTGATATGGAATATATCGAGATTGAAGATTTACGTCAACTTGCAGAAGCAAATATTTCTTTTCGGGAAAAAGAAGTGGAGCACGGGCGCGAGATTATCATCGAGAATATCTACACATTCCAAAAACTCTATAAAGAACGTCAGATTACTCGTGCCTTACGAGAAGTACCTTCTGCGGTAAAAGAAGTAAAGAACCATGCGATGAATACGGTTTTCAAAAAAGAACTGGAAGATCTTGATGAAGAAGCATTGGATTTGCTGAACCGAATGATGTCTTATATGGAAAAACGTTGTATCAGCATTCCGATGGAAGCTGCTAAAAAAAGCGTTTTACGTTAGTCCTTATCTATTTATTTTCCGGTAAAAGAAGATCGATTATCTCCCATTATTTTGAGGAATGATTCTTTGGATTTCCATTCCCGAAGATTTGGAGTGGCACTTTTCTGATAATATTTATTCAGCAATGTAGCATGTTCAATATCTTTGAATTGTATTGCTTGGGCTTTGACAAAACCAGTTGTCCCATTTTTTAATTGTACAAAAAAGTAAGGACTTACTTTTTGCACACCATCCTCGATTACTTTTCGTTCGTGCACTTTAATTAATTCTAATCGATCAGACATTGATAATGAACCCAGGCTTTTTGCAAGTAAACTAGGTTGATCGAGTAATGCGATATTATCCTTTTTGGTAGTAACTACCGGACCGGTACGACTTTCTTCATAAAGCATTTGATATTGCTTCGTTCGTTGATTCCAGGAGTAAGTATAGGTGACGTATTCAATACATCGCTCGGCCGAATCATTATAAGGGCCGATATCCTTGGTTTGCTTATAATGTTTACAATCCAGAAAATCGATATAAGCAATTCGAATGGAACCATTGTCTACTTCTACATTTTTGAAAAGTGATGGTGAATGGGTATCATTTCTAAGGCGAAGCCCCATGCGTTCTTCAAAGATGCGACCGAAGCCCCCGGATTGAAAACTATATATTTCAAAGTTTCGATTTTCGAAATACTCACTGCCTACTGAAGTGCTTACCGTTTGTAGCAAAAGTTCTGGTTCTTCATCAGCGGTTGTATCCAAAAACTGAAGATGTTTTACATACATTTTTCCCTGCGCATTCTCACTACTACAATTAACGAAAACACATTGCCCCTGCTCATTGGTAAGTATGATATAATGCTCCTTATAAACAGGATTCATATAGTCTTTCTCATAAAAATTGTCATGTCCCTCAATACCACCAATCCATAATACCGCTAAGCCAAAACCACTAGCGAAGCGGTACTTTTGCTTATGAAAACTATGAAGCTTCGGATCAATACTCTTGGTAGGAAGAATAACCGCTAAGCCATCACCAAAGACCCAACCTTCTTTTCCTTTTGGTGATCTTACTTTGTACCATTTAAACTTCTGATTTTGTGAAGCATCCTCTCGTTCTTCTACGGTTTCGTCGAGCACTTCCAGGAGCACTCCAGCCGGTAAGGATTGGAACGCTTGCTGATCATAGCTAGAATCGGGATACAAACTGACTTTATTCAATGCTGTCGCTACCCGACTGGAGAAAATCCAATCCGTTGAACCCTGGAGATTCAGCGTAAAGCCGAACAGAAGTATAATATGTATAATTCTTAGCATATACAGGAGTAAATCAATTTTTGCGCCGCTTCTTAGATTTTAACGCTTTTTATGATATTCTAAGGCCTTATTAATATTTGCGTTATGGATGTTTAAGCGTATGGAAAGGACGAAACCGAGGGATTCCGTAGGACAAATTTAAGGGTTTAGGCCCCTTAAAGTCAATTTATCTCGTGGATTGATGTAGATTTAAAACAAGTTTAACAGCAAAACAGGCCGATTTGTCTTGTTCGTCCTAAATGTTGATCATTTTTTAGCTCATCTGAAAATAACTTAGCATGCAAAAGAGACTATTTTTCCCTCTAGTTTTTCTTTTTATTATTCAATGGTCCTTACAAGCTCAGAGAAATTGGGAGGAAATAGCGATTGAACCTACAAAAATTACAGACCAGGTCTTTATGCTCACGGGCAGTGGAGGAAACATAGGTGTATTATTGGGAGAAGATGGTACCTATATCATTGATGACCAATATGCTCCGTTGAGCGATAAAATTCTCGAAGCCATCAAATCACTTGGCGGGGATGCTCCGACCTTTGTACTTAATACCCATTGGCATGGAGATCATACCGGTGGCAATGAAAATATGGCAGCATCAGGAGCAACTATTGTTGCACACAAAAATGTACGAGAACGGATGAGTACTAAACAAGACCGCGGCAATGGTCGTACGGTTGATCCTTCACCAGAATCAGCCTTACCAGTCATTACGTTTGAGGAAGATTTGACCCTTTATGCAAACGGAGAACAACTCCTTTTCTTTCATGTCCACGAAGCACATACAGACGGGGATGCAATTGTTTACTTTACCAAAAATAATGTCATCCATATGGGAGATACTTATTTCAATGGGCGCTATCCATATATTGATCTTTACTCGGGAGGAACAGTCAATGGGATTATTGAAGCGGCTAACCGTGTATTATTTCTGGCCAATAAAGACACTAAAATTATCCCTGGTCATGGAGCCCTATCCAACAAAAAAGAATTGACAGCATATCGGGATATGATCATGGAGGTGAGAGATCGGGTGCAACAAGCGATAGATGCGGAAATGACTTTCGAAGAAATTCAAAGTGCGAATTTAACTAAAAACTATGATGACGAATGGACTTCTGGTTTTATTGATGGAAAGCGAATCGTTGATATTATTTATACGGATTTGACTCGGGTAGAGAAAGAATAAGACCTAAGGTTTTATTAAGTAAATTAAAAAACTTGAAAAAAAAATATGGAATTTTGAGGCTTTTGGAGTCTATATAAGTGGAGCCCGTCTTAATCAATAGACCTCCACTAAATTTTATTGATAAAAGAAAGCCACAAAGAATGCTTGTAAAAACTTATGCCAGTGTAGTACAGGGAGTGGATGCACAATGTATCACTATTGAAGTAAATGCCGGAGGATCAGTTGCCCCGGGTCAAAAATTTTATCACCTTGTTGGCCTGCCCGACAAAGCAGTGCAAGAGGCTCAGCAAAGAATTGAAGCGGCGATAAAAAACATTGGCTATAATTACCCGCGACTCAAATTGGTGATCAATATGGCACCGGCAGATATCCGTAAAGAAGGTTCTTCATACGATTTACCCATTGCACTAGCTACTCTTGCTGCGACACGTCAGATTCCACACGAACAATTAAAGGATTATATCATTATGGGAGAGCTGGCACTTGATGGAGGACTTCGTCCGATTAGAGGTGCTTTACCCGTTGCGATTCAGGCTCGTAAAGAAAAATTCAAGGGCATCATTCTACCCAAAGAGAATGCGCGCGAAGCAGCAATCGTCAATGATCTGGAAGTCTATGGTATAGAAAACCTAAAAGAAGCGGCAGCATTCTTTGCCGGAGAAAACGATCTAAAGCCAACGGTTGTAAATACCCGGGAGGATTTTTTTGATAATCAGAATATCTACGACTATGACTTTTCTGATGTCAAAGGTCAGGAAAATATAAAACGGGCATTGGAGATCGCTGCTGCAGGTGGACATAATCTGATTCTTGTCGGTCCTCCGGGAGCAGGAAAAACTATGTTAGCCAGACGGCTACCAACCATCCTACCTCCGCTTTCTTTATACGAAGCTTTAGATACTACGAAGATTCATTCTGTTGCGGGGATGATGCCGAATAATGCAGCCTTGGTGACCACCCGTCCTTTTCGTGCGCCTCATCATACGATTAGCGATGTCGCATTAGTCGGAGGAGGTTCGAACCCACAACCAGGAGAGATTTCATTAGCGCATAATGGTGTTTTGTTTTTGGATGAATTACCAGAGTTTAAACGATCCGTTTTAGAAGTTCTCCGGCAACCGATGGAAGAGCGATTCGTAACAATTTCGCGCGCAAGAATTGCAGTAGACTATCCAGCGAGTTTTATGTTGATTGCATCGATGAATCCCTGCCCTTGTGGATACTATAATCATCCGGATAAGGATTGTGTTTGCGGCCCGGGTATTGTCAAACGATATTTAAATAAGATCTCCGGACCACTTATGGATCGAATTGATTTGCACGTGGAAGTTACGCCAGTGAGTATTGATGAAATATCTAGTACCGAACGAACAAGCGAAACCAGTGAAGATGTGGCTAAGCGTGTGGTTAAGGCTCGTGAAATTCAGCAAGAACGATTTAAAGAACTAAAAGGGATTCACTGTAATGCGCAGATGCCAAGCCGAATGGTTCGGGAAGTCTGTACACTCAATCAAGCTGGGCAAGTGTTGCTGAAGAAAGCAATGGAACGACTTCAACTTTCTGCCAGAGCCTACGATCGTATTTTAAAAGTAGCACGAACGGCTGCAGATCTTTCGGCGAGCCCAGAGATTAAGATTGGGCACCTGGCGGAGGCAATTCAGTATCGAAGTTTGGATCGGGAGGATTGGGCGGAGTAAAGGATTTGTGG